>DATIGZ010000100.1:0-3992 GCA_035481255.1 Sphingomonas sp.
GATTACTACCATATCGATATCGACGACCGCATCGTGCTGTCGTCCAACTATGTCGATGCCTCGGGCAGCCGCCGTTTGCGCGACTATCTCGCCGGTCTCGGCATCCCGGGCGTCACCAGCGTCCGCTACTTCACCAATGCGGTGGATTCGCGCACCCAGGGCGTCGACGTCACCGCCGCCTATCGCACCACGCTCGGCAGCTGGGGCAATCTCCGGCTCAGCGCCGCGTACAACTACAACGAGACGCGCCTGCGTCGCGTATCGGCAACGCCCGCACAGATCACCGCGCTCGGCATCACCACGCCGCTGTTCGACATCAACGAGCGTGTCCGCTTCGAATATGGCCAGCCCCGCGACAAGGTCGCGCTCGGCGCCAGCTGGAACATCGGCCCGGTGACGTTCGACGCACGCACCACGCGCTACGGCAAGGTCGAGCAAGTCGCGCTGACCAACCAGTCGGCCGCCAACGTCGCGCTGATCGCGAGGGGCTCCACCCCGTTCCGCACCATCCCGACCGAGTCCGGCGCCGCCGGCAATGTCGATGTGATCCAGCAGCTACGGCCGCAATGGGTGACCGACTTCAGCTTCACCGGTCACGTCAACAAGCATCTCGACGTGACGCTGGGCGCAAACAACATCTTCAACGTCTATCCGACGCAGAACATCCGCTCGACCGCCGCGCTGACCGGAGCCGACACGTTCGGAGCCTTCCCCTATAGCGAGTTCTCGCCCGCCGGGTTCAGCGGCGCCTTCTACTATGCCCGTGCCGGAGTACGTTTCTGATGAACGAGCCGATCCTCTCCCGCCGCGAATGGCTGGCGCTGAGCGCGACGGTAGCGGCTGCCCCCGCGCTGGCCGCCACGGCGCAAGCGCCAAGGCTCCGGCTCTCGCTCAACGAGAATGCATGGGGCCCCTCCCCCCGCGTCCGACCGGCCATCGCCCGGGCTGCCGCCGGTATCGAACGCTATGTCGAGCGGGACGAGGTCGAAGCCCTCACCCGCCAGATCGCCGCGCTCGAACGCGTCGATCCGGCGCAGGTGGTGATCGGCGAAGTACTCGAGCCGCTCGGCCTCTATCTCACGCGGCAGCGCCCGGGCGGCGGCGAGATCGTCTATTCGGCGCCGGGCTATACCGCGCTGATCGATTCCGCGGCACCGCTTGGCGGACGCGGCGTCCCCGTCCCACTCGACGCGCGGCTGGAGAACGACCTTCCCGCCCTCACCCGCGCGATCACCGACAAGACCCTCGCCGTGTCGCTGGTCAACCCGCACAACCCGTCGGGCACCGCCAACGAAACTCAGGCGCTGCACCGCTTCATCGAGGACAGCGCGCGGCGGACGCTGGTCGTCGTCGACGAAGCCTATCTCGAATATGATGCCTTCGACCAGAAGAGCGCGATCGGTCACGTCCGCGCCGGTCGCAACGTGCTGGTGTTCCGCACCCTCGCCAAGATCTACGGGCTTGCCGGCCTTGCGATCGGCTATGCGGTTGCGCCGGTCGAGCTTGCGAAGGGATTGAAGGCTGCCGGGATCGGCGCGCCGCACAGCCTCACCCGTCCCGGCCTTGCCGCCGCCGGCGTCGTGCTTGCCGACCAGGCGCATGTCCAGTCCGTTCGCCGCGCGACGCTCGCCGAGCGCGAGAAGCTGAACGCGCTGATCGACCAGCGCGGCTGGCGGCGCACCGACAGCCGGGCGAACTTCGTCTTCTTCCAGCCGCCCCGCCCCCAGGCGCTTCGTGACGCGCTGAAGCAGGCCGGGATCGACATCGCCCGCCCCTTCCCGCCGCTCAACGACTGGCTGCGCATCACGATCGGGCGCACCGCGGAGACTGCGCGGGTGCTGACATTATTGCGCAACTGGAGCTGAGCGCGCGCCAACGTCGTTTGCCCGGTGCCTGACAGGCTAAGGATGAAGCGTTCCCCGCAGCACCACGATGCCGGTCCCGGAGATTTCGGGTTCCGGCGTCAGCCTGAGCCGGATGAAGCTGGGACGGCCCATTTTGGTGCCCTGCTCGATCACGATGCCCGCTTCGATCAACCCCTCCGCCGCGAGATAGGCCGCGAGCGGCCCGCCCGCCGTCCCGGTCGCAGAGTCTTCCCAGAGCCCGACCGTGGGATTGAAGAAGCGGGCATAGGCGGTTTCGGGCGCATCGGGATCGAAGGCGTAGATGTAGCAACCCTCCGCCGGTGTCTGGTCGAGGACAGCGAGCAGCTTCGCGGCATCGGGCACCGCCTTGTCGACCCGACCGGCGTCGCGAACCCGCACGATAAGATGCGTGGCGCCCGTGTCGGCCGGGCGCGGCTTCGGCTCGACCAGAATATCGTCTTCATCCAGGCCGAGCGCGGCCGCCAGGGGCGCGATATCCTCCAACGGTTCCGACAGGCGCAGCGATGCCTGACGCATCCGGCCATGGATGCGGCCATCGATCGACACGAGCTCAATCGGAAGAAGGTCCGGTCCGATTTCCTGCTGAAAGGTTCGCGGCGTCGTCAACTGACCCAGAACGCCATGCTCGCCCAGCCACAGCCAGGCGCCAAGGGCGTTGTGCCCCGCACCGAAGACTTCCGCCCCGCGCGCGGTGAATGACCGCAATTTCCAGTCGGCGCGCGTGCTGCGCATGATGAAGGTCGTTTCGGCCTGATTGAACTCGCCGGCGATGCGCCGCATCTGCTCGTCCGTCAGTTCGTCGGCGTCTTGCACCACCGCCAGCGGATTGCCGGTCAGCGGCGAGTCCGCGAAAACATCGATGATGCCTGCCACAAGTCCGCTCATCGCCGGGGTCCTTTCAACTGCTGATACAGCGCAGACTGAACATCGTGCGCAAAGCCGGAAGCCGCATGATGCGCGACATACCGGCCGGGCGACGATCAGCCGGGCTGCGGTACGGGGCGCAAATAGGGCGCCTGTTCCTGCCAGCCCGCTGCCCCTCCCTGCCGATCAACCTTCTTTGGGCCCGCAGTCCTCATGTGAGTCCGAAGGTCCGCGCCGTAATCGATGCAGTGAAGGAATGGTACGGATTTGCTTATCCGTGGGATGAAGGCGGTGTCGAGGCGCTCTGAGACGATCGAAGACTCTGAACGGGTTCGCGGCGCAGGGGCGGCCGGAGTTCTAGGCCTTCCACCAGCGTGCCGAACCCGGTTTCTACCGAGGTTAGTCGCGCTGAAAGAAGCCGAGAGGGGGCATCCGAAAAGCGCGGTGTGCTCTGCAGATGCTTCAGCGGCGCTCCGGTCACCTCGATTTTCCGTCGCCTTATCGAAGCGCATCTACGTAACGACCTGATCGCCAACATCTATGGCCGAGATCGAGCCGGATATGCTGCGGCAACGTCGCCGGCTCGCAAGCGGGCACCGGCCTGCTCACGTGCAGCCGCGGCATAGCCGCACTGACCGACGCTAGGAGATACCCGATGGTGCATCCGGTGATCCGAAAACTCGAAGTGATCGAGCCGCTTACCGACACGGAACGGCGCAGAGTCGCGAGGTTGGTGCGTGATATTCGCGATGTTGCCCGAAAGACCGACATCATCGCCGATGGCGAGTCGCCGGAATTCGTGCATCTCATTCTCGAGGGCTGGGCGGCGCGCTACAAGATCCTGCGCGACGGCTCGCGCCGGATCACTGCATTCCTGCTTCCGGGCGACTTCTGCGATCTCCACATCATCATCCTCGATAAGATGGATCACGGGATCGTCGCGCTAACCGATTGCCGAGTCGCCTATATCGAGCAGGGCGCGATCGACGAACTTACGCGATCCACTCCGGTGCTCACCCGCGGGCTGTGGCGCGCGACGCTCGTCGACGAAGCGGTTCTGCGGCAATGGCTGGTCAATGGCGGGCGGCGCAACGCTTTCCAAGCGGTGGGACATCTGCTGTGCGAGCTGCACCTGCGCATGAAATTGGTGGGCTTGGCCGAGGGCGACATGCTCGATCTGCCAATCACCCAGGAAGAGCTTGCGGATGCGACCGGCATGACGCCCGTCCATATCAACCGCAC
>DATIGZ010000101.1:0-1869 GCA_035481255.1 Sphingomonas sp.
TATTACAACCGCTTCGGTTCGATTCCGGGACCGGGCCGCGCCGCTGGCCTGGCCAATGACGGCTTCGCGACGAGCGCCGGCGTCAATCTGACGCTGCCGCTGTTCCAGGGCGGGCGTCCCGCGGCACAGGTGCGTCAGGCACGCGCACGCCAGTCGGCGGCGATCGAGCAGGTCACCTCCGCCGAGCGCGGCGTGATCGCTCAGACCCGCTCGGCCTATGCCGTATGGCAGTCGGCGCAGCGCGTGATTGAAAGCAGCAAGCTCGCGGTCAGCGCCAACCGGTTGAGCCTTGAGGGTGTCCGTGCGGAAAACAGCGTCGGCACGCGTACCATTCTCGACATCCTTAACGCCGAACAGGAACTGCTGAACAGCCAGGTCCAGCTCGTCACCGCCGAGCGCGACGCCTATGTCGCGGGTTTCGCGGTGCTGGCGGCGATGGGCCGTGCGGAAGCGGAGGATCTGGGGCTCGAGGGCGGGCCGCTCTACGATCCGGTAGCCAACTACACCCGCTCGCGCCGCAGCCTTTCTGACTGGCGCGACGGTCCGGCGCCGCAGCCGCAGGCGACCCGCACCACCGACACCCCCGCACAGACCCCCGCGGTCTCCGGACCGGTCGATCCGGGTAGCCCGAACTAAATCTTAAAGGGTTATGGTTGACAGTTACCCGGCAAATCCGACACTTGGCGTGTTTGCTTATCCCTAACGCGGGAACAACGAATGGGGGACGTCAGTAACGAACCGTCGATGGAGGACATCCTGTCCTCGATCAAACGGATCATCGCCGAAGAGGGCGAGAGTGCGGTCACGGCCCGCACCCGTCGTCCTGCGCGGGCTGCGCCCCCTCCGCCCACCGTGGATGAGGACGAAATTCTTGAGTTGAGCGAACCGGTTCCGACCGAATCGCGTCAGCCCGAGACGACTGAAGCGGAACCGGTCGACGCTGAGCCGCCCGCCGAACCGATTCTTTCGGCCACCACCGCGCAGGCGACTCGCGGTCCGCTCGAAGCGCTTTCGCGCATGATCGTGAAGCCCGATGTCGCGGGCAGCGACACGCTGGAGGGCATGGTTCGCGAGATGCTCCGCCCGATGCTGCGCGAATGGCTCGATGCCAACCTTCCGCGCATGGTCGAGGAAATGGTGCAGCGCGAGATCGCCCGGATCACCGCCGGTCGCGACTGAGCTCCGCGACTGATCTTGTTTTGCCCGGTGCGCCCGTTAAGGGCGGGGCATGAGCGAACTCCCCAAGACTTTCGACCCGGCTGAAATCGAAGCGCGCTGGTACGCGCATTGGGAGGAGGGCGGCCTGTTCCGCCCCGAGCGTCCCGGCGCGGAGCCGTGGACGATCGTCAACCCGCCGCCCAACGTCACCGGCTCGCTTCATATCGGCCATGCGCTCGACAACACGCTGCAGGACATCCTCGTCCGCCATGCGCGGCTGAAGGGCAAGGACGCGCGCTGGGTGGTCGGCATGGACCATGCCGGCATCGCCACGCAGATGGTGGTCGAGCGTCAGCTCAATGAGCGGCAGGACAAGCGCACCAATTATTCGCGCGATGAGTTCGTCGACCTCGTCTGGAAGTGGAAGGCGGAGAGCGGCGGCGCGATCACCGGCCAGCTCCGTCGCCTCGGCTGCTCGATGGACTGGTCCGACGAGCGCTTCACCATGGACGAAGGCTTCTCGAAGGCCGTGCTCAAGGTATTCGTCGAGCTGCACAAGCAGGGTTTGCTCTATCGCGACAAGCGCCTGGTGAACTGGGACCCCAAGCTCAAGACCGCGATCTCCGATCTCGAAGTCGAATCGCGCCCGGTTCAGGGCCATATGTGGCACTTCAAATACCCGCTCGCGGGCGGCGAAACCTATACCTACAT
>DATIGZ010000102.1:0-12645 GCA_035481255.1 Sphingomonas sp.
CTGCTGACCATTCCCGCGCTGATGGCGGTGGGCGTTCCGCCGGTCGCCGCGATCGCCACCAACAAGTTGCAAAGCGCGTTCGGCACCGCTTCGGCCTGCATCGCCTATTGGCGCGGAGGGCATCTCGATTTGCGCCGCTTCGCCTGGCCCGCAGCGGGTGCGTTCGTCGGCTCGGCGGCAGGGGCGTTCACCGTCCAGCATGTCGACCCCGGCTTCCTCACCGCCTTCGTCCCGATTCTGCTCATCCTGATGGCGATCTACTTCCTCCTCGCTCCGCCGATGGGGGAGGCCGACCGCCACGCCCGGCTCGGCCGGATCGGCATCACCGCAGTGTCGGTGCTGCTCGGCTTCTATGACGGGTTCTTCGGTCCCGGCGCCGGATCGTTCCTCACGACCATGCTGGTCGCGCTCGCCGGCCTTGGCCTCGTCCGCGCGATCGCGAACGCCAAGTTCCTGAACTTCGCCACCAACGTCGCCGGGCTGCTCGCGATGATCGCGGGTGGCAAGGTGCTGTGGATGCTCGGCCTCGGCATGGCGGCCGCCAACATTCTGGGCAACCAGATCGGCGCGCGGCTGGCGATGCGCTTCGGCGGCAAGGGCGTGCGCCCGTTGCTCGTCCTCATGTCCGTCGCGCTGACGGTTAAGCTGCTGTCGGACCCCGCCAACCCGATCTGGGCGTGGTTGCCCTATTGATCGGCCATTTCGATGGCGTGACGAGAAAAATTTGTGCGGCGAAGCGCGGGCTGATGCGTTAGGCGGGCGCCAGACACATAAGGAGGGTAACCCCATGGCTTTCGAACTTCCCACGCTGCCCTACGCAAAGGACGCGCTCGCGCCGACCATCTCGGCCGAGACGCTCGACTTCCATTATGGCAAGCATCACAAGGCCTATGTCGACAAGACCAACGGCTTCGTCGCGGACAAGGGCCTGGAGGGGAAGAAGCTCTCCGAGGTCATCAAGCACGCCAAGGAAACCGGCGACAAGGCGCTGTTCAACAACTCGGCGCAGATCTGGAACCACAGCTTCTACTGGTTCGGGCTGACGCCCGAGCCCAAGGAGCCGACCGGCAAGCTCGCCGAGCTGATCGAAAAGACCTTCGGTTCGAAGGAAGAGCTGGTGAAGAAGCTGATCGCGGAGGCGACCAACCACTTCTCGAACGGCTGGGGCTGGCTGGTGCTCGACGGCGATGAGATCAAGGTGACCTCGCTCCATGACGCCGACACGCCCGTCGTCTATGACTATAAGCCGCTGCTGACGATCGACGTGTGGGAGCACGCCTATTACATCGATTATCGCAACGCGCGCCCGGGCTATCTCGACGCGATCACCAAGATCATCGACTGGGATTTCGTCGCGGCGAACCTCGACGGTGAGGGCGTGAGCCGCGCCGACCAGAACGGCTGATCGCCGGACAGCGTAAACGAAAAGGGCCGCGGTTCACCCGAACCGCGGCCCTTTTTCCGTTCCGTGCGGGCGGTGTCATCCCTCCGGCGGCAATGCCTTTTCCACGATCTCGCGGTCGGTGGTCAGGCCGTGGCGGAGTAGCATCGGGATGTTGCCCATCGCGAAGATCAGCGTCAGCGGCACCACGCCCCACAGTTTGAAGCCGACCCAGAAGTCCCATGTCTGCGTGCGCCAGACGATCTCGTTCAGCACCGCCATCGCGACGAAGAACACCGCCCAGTTGATCGTCAGCAGGCGCCAGCCCTTGGCGGTGAGGCCCGGATAGGCGCTTTCGAGCAGCATCTGCAGCAACGGCTTCCTGGTGATCAGGCCATAAGCGAGCACCGCCGCGAACATCGAATAGACGAGCGTCGGCTTGACCTTGATGAACGTCTCGTCGTGGAACCACAAAGTCAGCCCGCCGAACACCAGCACCAGCGCGCCGGAGATCCACAGCATCGGCGAGACGTGCCGGGTCTTCCACAGCGAGATGCCCATGGCGATGAAGATCGCCACCATGAACGCCGCCGTCGCCGCGAGCATCCGCATGAGCTGCGGCCCGCCCATCAGGCTGTTGACGGCGAAGAACACCGCGAGCGGACCGAAATCGATCAGCATGCGCAGGCCGGGGGTGGGAGCGGGCTTGCCCTGACTCGCTTCGGCGGAGGTGGATTCGGTGGAGGTCATGTTGGCCTTATATTGCGGGGCCGGAACGGCCTGTCACTGAGTTACCTGTTGAACGCCTCGACCCCGGCGATGATCCGGGCGACCTCATTGGGGTCGAAGCCGCGCAGATCGTCGACCTTCTCGCCGACGCCGATCGCGTGGATCGGAAGGCCGTATTTTTCGGCGGCCGCGACCAGCACGCCACCGCGCGCGGTGCCGTCCAGCTTGGTCATCACCATGCCGGTGACGCCCGCGACTTCCTTGAACACCTCGATCTGGCTCAGCGCGTTCTGCCCGGTGGTCGCGTCGAGCACCAGCACCACGTCGTGCGGCGCGCCGGGATCGATGCGGCCGAGCACGCGGCGGATCTTCGCCAGCTCGTCCATCAACTCGCGTTTGTTCTGCAATCGGCCTGCGGTGTCGACGATCAGCACATCGGCGCGCTGGTCGGTGGCCTGCTTGAGGGCTTCAAATGCGATCCCGGCGGCATCGCCGCCCTCGGCGCCCGCGATGATCGGCACGCCGACACGCTCCGCCCAAGTCTTGAGCTGGCCGATCGCCGCCGCGCGGAACGTGTCGCCGGCCGCCAGCATGACCTTGAGGCCCTGATCCTTGAGGATCGCGGCGAGCTTGGCGATCGTCGTGGTCTTGCCCGAACCGTTGACGCCGATGACCAGGATCACCTGCGGCCGCGCCTTGTCGGTGGTCAGCGGCTGCGCGACCGGGGTCAGCGCCTTCTCGATCTCCTCGGCGACGACCAGCCGGATGCCCAGATCCTCCATGCCGCGCTCGAACTGTCCGTCGGCCAGCCGGTCGCGGATGCGCGCCGCGGTGCCGGGGCCAAGGTCGCTGGCGATCAGCGCTTCCTCGATCTCGTCCAGCGTATTGTCATCGAGCCGCGCCGCGCCGAGCCCGGCTAGGTTGCCGACCAGCTTGTCCGACGTCTTCTTGAACCCGCCGAGCAGCCGCTCACGCCAGGAAGGCCCGCTCATGCCACCACCCCGATCAGCTTGCCATCCTGTACCGTTTCGATCTTCACGTTCGCGATTGTCCCGACTTCCTGTGGCGGAAGCACGACTTCCGCGAAATTGCCCGCATGCCCGCGGTCGCCCGGTCTTTCCACCAGAATCGACTGGTTTGTCCCGACGAGAGTGTCCAGCCACGCCGTTCGCCGCGCCGCCGCCCGCTCGCGCAACGCCGCCGCGCGCGCCTTGGCCACGGCCGGCGCGACCTGCGGCATCCGCGCCGCGGGCGTGCCGTCGCGCGGGGAGTAAGGGAAGATGTGCGCGTGCACGATGTCGCAATCGTCGATCAGTGCCAGCGTGTTGGCGAACATTGCCTCATCTTCGGTCGGGAAGCCTGCGATCAGGTCCGCGCCGATCGCAAGTCCCGGCCGTGCGGCCTTGAGCCGCGCGACCAGCTCCACCGACTGCGCGCGCAAATGCCGCCGCTTCATCCGCTTGAGCACCATGTCGTCACCCGCCTGCAACGACAGGTGAACATGCGGCATTACCCGGGTCTCCTGCGTCAGCAATGCGAACAGCCGCTCGTCGATCTCGATCCCGTCGAGTGACGAGAGCCGCAGCCGTTCGACGCCGGTATGGGCCAGCACGCGCTCGACCAGCATTCCCAGCGTCGGCGCGCCAGGCAGGTCGGGACCATAGCTGGTCAGGTCAACGCCGGTCAGAACGATCTCGCGGTGTCCCGCTTCGACCAGCGCCTGCACCCGCTCGATCACCGCGCCCGCGGGAACCGACCGGCTGTTCCCGCGGCCAAAGGGGATCGCGCAGAAGGTGCAGCGATGGTCGCACCCGTTCTGCACCTCGACGAACGCGCGGGCATGGGCTGAAAAGCTCGCGGCCAGATGCGGCGCGGTCTGGCGCACGGCCATGATGTCCTGCACCAGCGCCGCTTCGCCGGAGCGCCATGCTTCGGGCGTCAGTTTCTCGGCATTGCCGATCACCCGGTCCACCTCGGGCATCTTGCCGAAACCTTCGGGATCGATCTGCGCCGCGCAGCCGGTGACGATGACCTGCGCGTCCGGCCGCGCGCGTCGTGCCCGGCGGATCGCCTGCCGTGTCTGCCGGACTGCCTCGTTGGTCACGGCACAGCTGTTGACGACGACGACGTTCGCGGCCTCTGGCTCGGAGCCAAGAAGCGTCCGGATCGTTTCGCTTTCAGCAAGGTTGAGCCTGCAACCCAGGCTGATTACCTCTGGTCCGGCAATGGAGGACGACATGAGCGGCGATCTAGGGCTGGCGGACGGTGAAGTCCATGCGGACGCGCGCGACGTGCTCGCATTCTGGTTCGACGAACTGACCCCGCAACAGCATTTCATCAAGGATGATGCGCTCGACGCGACGATCGGCACGCGTTTCGCCACGCTGCACGATTTCCTGATGGCGAGCGGCGCGGCAGGCTGGCGCGATACGCCCGATTGTCTGCTCGCTGCGGTGATCGTGCTCGACCAGTTCAGCCGCAACATGCACCGCGGTACGGCGCAGGCCTATGCAGCGGACAAGCTGGCGCTCTCGCTGACGCTGGAGGCGATCGGCAAGCATTGGGACGATGACATGCCGCCCGAACGTGCTGCGTTCCTCTACATGCCGCTGATGCACGCCGAGCATCCCGAAGCGCAGCGTTTGTGCCTGCGCAAGTTCACCGCGCTCGGTCAGCCGGAGAATCTGCGCTTCGCGATGGAGCATGCGGTGGTGATCGAGCAATTCGGCCGCTTTCCCAGCCGCAATGCCGCGCTGGGGCGGACCTCGACCCCCGAGGAACTGGAATATCTGAAGCGCCCCGATGCCGGCTGGTGATCAGGCCGGGTGAACCTCCAGCCGGATGTCGCGCCGCGCCAGCAGCGTGCCGTCGCCGGATCGCCCAAGCCGTATGACGCCGTCTCCGCCGCGCAACTCGCATGCCTTGCGATAGGCGGTGGTCACCCCGAATTCGCCCTCGAACACGACGTCATCGATATAATAGGGCGGCCGTCCCGGCTCTCCGACGAACAAATGGACATGCGCGGGCATTGTCCGGTCGGGATAGGGCGCGGGCTTGATCGTTTGGAAGGTGTAGAGTCCGTCGGCGCCGGTGCGCGCCCAGCCGCGCAGCCTGCCATGGCGGCGGCTCCAGACGCTTTCGGTCGACCCGTTCGCGTAAAGGCCGGCATTGTTGGTGTGGTGGGCATAGATGATCACACCGGCGGCCGGTGTCGTGCCATCGGCCGCCAGCACGCGTCCGGTCAGGATCATCCGCTCGCCCGGCTCTTGCGGTCCCGCCAGGGCGACGGTCGCCGACAGGCCCGCGGGCGGCCGTTCGCCGACCGCCTCGCAGCCTTCGCAATTGTACAGATCGGGGCGAGCCACCGGTTGTGGCACGCGCGGCCGTGCGGTGAGGCCCCGGACCGCGAGCAGTCCGCCGGCGCCACCGGCCAGCCCCATCAGCATCATGCGTCGATCGACGGTCATCGCTTCCGCCCTGTTTGGCCGTGCAATGCCTCGGTCTAGATCAGTGCGGGGCCGGGGAGAAGAGGGGGCTAGCCCGCCCGCCGCTCTTCGTCAGGTGCGATCGGCACCACCGGCGCGGGCGGCCGTTGCTCGCCGGGCACCACCAGCATCCGCTTCTCCGCCAGCAAGCGTCGCGCGCCCGCGACCGACAGCGGCTTGCCATAGTGCCAGCCCTGCGCCTTGGCGCAGCCCAGCACCTTCAGCCGCGCCTCGATCGCCGCGTCCTCCACGCCCTCGGCGGTGATCGGCAGGTTGAGGCTCTCGCCCAGCGATACGATCGCGTTGACGATCGCAGCCGAATCCGCGCTCTCGTTGAGCGAGATAATGAAGCTCTTGTCGATCTTGATCCGGTCGAAGGGCAGCGCGCGCAGGTGGGCAAGGCTCGAATAGCCCGTTCCGAAGTCGTCCAGCGCCAGCTTGGCGCCCTGATTCTTGAGGCTCCCGACGATCGACTGGGCAAGCGCCAGATTCTCGAACAGCGCGCTTTCGGTGATCTCCAGCTCGAGCCGGTGGGCGGGGAAGCCGGTTTCGGTCAGCACCTTGATGATCTTCTGCGCCAGCCACGCGTCGCGCAGCTGCCACGGGGAAATATTGACCGACAGGTTGAGCGAGGGGTCCCAGTCGCGCGCGGCGGTGAAGGCCTGCTGCATGATCGACAGCGACATGTCCGCGATCATGCCGGTTTCTTCTGCGATCGGGATGAACAGCTCGGGGCTGATCAGCCCGCGCGTCGGATGCTCCCAGCGCGCCAGCACCTCGAAGCCATAGAGCTTGCCCGAGGCGAGGTCGATCTGCTGCTCGAAATAGGGGACGATCTCCCCGCGCGGGATCGCCGCGCGCAGCCCTGATTCGAGCTCGTTGCGCGTCTGCAATTCGCGTTCCATCGACTGGTCGAACCACGCATAGCGGTTCCGCCCCGACTTCTTCGCGACATACATCGCGATATCGGCAGACCGCATCAACGCATCGATACTCTGGCAGTCGAAGTCGGATCGCGCGACGCCGACCGAGCAGCTGATGTGTAGTCGGAACCCGTCCGCCTCGATCGGCTGCGACAGGCGCGCGACCAGCTTCTCGGCGATCCGCTCGACAGTGTCGGGGTGGCTGGGATCGAACAGGAAGCCGCACGCGAACTCATCGCCACCCAGTCGCGCGGTGAGGGCGACGGGGGGCATGGCGGTGGCGATTTCGCCCGCGACGGCGCGCAACAAGGCGTCGCCGACGGCATGGCCGTGCATGTCGTTGATCGTTTTGAAGTGATCGAGGTCGACGATCATCAGCGCCATCGCCTTGCGGCGATTGTGGGCGCGCATGAACATCGCGGCGCCTTCCTCGTTCAGGCTGCGGCGGTTGAGGAAGCCGGTCAGCGGATCGCGGCTCGCCAGCATGTGCGCGCGCTCCTCGGCGGCGGCACGGATGCGGACCTCGTGGCGCAGCGCGGTGTGACGGCGCCAGCCGAACAGGATCAGCGCGACGTTGAGCAGCAGCGCGATCACCAGCGTGCGATCCGCGGGCGCGCCGCCCTCGAAATAATGTTTGAGCGTCTTGGACAGAACCGAGCTGCCCGTGCCAACGAACATCAGGATCGCGGCGACGCTGATCGCGCCCGTGATCAGGTCCGTCCCCGGCGCCCCGTTCTTGGCTTCGTTGCTGTTTTCGAGATCCAGCGCCATGCCGGCAAATCTCCCACCCCTGACAATCGCGGGATTTTCCACGGGGAGAGTGTAGATGGAGTTAAAGCCGGGGGAGGTTGCACCTATCTTCGTTTCCGGCTAAGCGCGCCCTCGACCGTTCCCAGGAACGCGACGCATGTTGCCCAAGGGCACGCTGGCCGACGAGGTTTCGTCCGCCGGCGTTTTATGCGTTTCGGCCCTGGGATGTAAGGAGAAGCGAGTGTTCGATAGTCTGAGCGAGCGGCTTGGCGGTGTATTCGACCGTCTCAAGGGCCGTGGCGCGCTGACCGAAGCCGATGTGCGGACCGCGATGCGCGAAGTGCGTATCGCGCTGCTCGAGGCCGACGTCGCGCTCCCCGTCGCACGCCAGTTCGTCGAAACCGTCACCGAACAGGCTGTCGGTGAGAAGGTGCTGCGCTCGGTCACGCCGGGTCAGCAGGTCGTCAAGATCGTCAACGACGCGCTGATCGCGATGCTGGGGCCGGACACGGCCGAACTCGCGCTCGACGTCACCCCGCCCGCCGTCGTGATGATGGTCGGTCTGCAGGGGTCGGGTAAGACCACGACCACCGCCAAGATCGCCAAGCTGCTGAAGAAGCAGGGCAAGAAGGTGATGATGGCGTCGCTCGACGTCAATCGTCCCGCCGCGCAGGAACAGCTCGCCGTGCTCGGCACCCAGATCGAGGGCGCGACGCTCCCGATCGTCGCCGGCCAGCAGCCGGTCGACATCGCCCGCCGCGCGCTTCAGGCCGCGAAGCTCCAGGGCTTCGACGTGCTGATGCTCGACACCGCGGGCCGCCTGCACGTCGACCAGCAGCTGATGGACGAGATGAAGGCGGTCGCCGACATCTCCAAGCCGCAGGAAATCCTGCTCGTCGTCGACAGCCTGACCGGTCAGGACGCGGTCAATGTCGCGCAGAGCTTCGGCGATCAGGTGCCGCTCACCGGCGTCGTGCTCACTCGCATGGACGGCGATGCGCGCGGTGGTGCTGCGCTCTCGATGCGTGCCGTCACCGGCAAGCCGATCAAGTTCGCCGGCGTCGGCGAAAAGCTCGACGCGATCGAGCCCTTCCATCCGCAGCGTGTCGCCGGCCGTATCCTCGGCATGGGCGACGTCGTCTCGCTGGTCGAGAAGGCCGCTCAGGCGATCGAACAGGAAGACGCCGAGAAGATGGCGGCGCGGCTGGCCAAGGGCCAGTTCGACATGAACGACCTGCGCAACCAGCTCGCGCAGATGCGCCGCATGGGCGGTCTCGGCGCGCTGGCGGGGATGATCCCCGGGATGAAGAAGGCGCAGGCCGCGATGGCCGCGGGCAATGTCGATGACCGCATCCTGCTGCGCATGGACGCGATGATCACGTCGATGACGCCCAAGGAGCGCACCAAGCCCGAGCTGATCAACGCCAAGCGCAAGATCCGCATCGCCAAGGGCTCGGGCACGACCGTTCAGGACGTGAACAAGCTGCTCAAGATGCACCAGGAAATGTCCACCGCGATGAAGCGCATCAAGAAGATGGGCGGCCTCAAGGGGATGCTGGGCATGCTCGGCAAGGGCGGCATGGGCGGCCTCGGCAATGCGCTGGGCGGTCCGCAGATGGGCGAGATGATGGGCAAGCTCGGCGGCCCCGGCGGCGGTATTCCGGGATTGCCGGCCGGAACCGAGATTCCGCCCGATCTCGCAAAGCTTTTGAATAACAAGAAGTAAGCAGTTTCAGACTTTTAAGAAGGAAGACTACCAATGGCACTCAGCATGCGTCTGTCGCGTGGCGGTTCGAAGAAGCGCCCTTATTACCGCATCGTCGTGGCGGACGCGCGTTCGCCGCGTGACGGCAAGTTCATCGAGAAGATCGGCACCTACAACCCGCTTCTCGCCAAGGACAATGCGGACCGCATCAAGCTCGACACCGACCGCGCGAAGCATTGGCTGAGCGTCGGCGCGCAGCCGACCGACCGCGTCGCCCGCTTCCTCGACGTCACCGGCGTCAAGGAGCGCGCTGCCAAGAACAACCCGAACAAGGGCAAGCCGGGCGAGAAGGCTGTCGAGCGCGCTGAAGAGCGTGCCGAGAAGCTGAAGGCCGCCGAGGAAGCCGCTGCGGAAGCGAAGGCCGCTGCTGAAACCGCCGCAGCTGCGCCGGTTGAAGAGCCCGCCGCCGAAGCGCCGGCTGAAGAAGTCGCCGCCGAGGAGGC
This sequence comes from Sphingomonas sp., assembly GCA_035481255.1. GTDB lineage: Bacteria > Pseudomonadota > Alphaproteobacteria > Sphingomonadales > Sphingomonadaceae > Sphingomonas. The sequence goes on from DATIGZ010000102.1 coordinate 9,477, forward strand.
TCCTGCCGCCGAAGCTACCGTCGAGGAAGCCCCGGCCGCCGAAGCCGCAGCTGAAGAAGCTCCGGCCGCTGACGCGACCGAGGAAAAGGCCGAGGGTTGATCCTTGGCTAAGGACGCCCCCGTCACGCTCGCCGTCATCATCGGCGCGCACGGTGTGACGGGGGAGGTCCGACTCAAGGTCTTCGCCGAAGACCTGTTGGTGCATCGCAGTTTCAACGGCGGTGCGCTGACGCTTAAATCGGTGCGCCACGGTAATAACGGCGCCATTGCCCGTTTCGCCGAAATCCCCGACCGTACCGCCGCCGAGAAGATGCGCGGCACCGAACTGGCCGTGCCGCGCACCGCGCTGCCGCCGCTGGCGGAGGGCGAATATTATCATGCCGATCTGATCGGTCTGGCAGCCGTCTCCGAAGCGGGGGAGGCGATCGGCACCGTCGTCGCGGTCGAGAATTTCGGTGCGGGCGACGTGGTCGAGATCGAGCGGGTGCCGGTCGAACGGCAAGCCGCCAAGCGCTTCATGGTCCCGATGCAGCCCGCCGCGGTGCCGCGCTGGGATGAGGCCACGCTCACCGTCGCCGACGGCTGGGCGGAATAGCCGGCGCGATGCTGGCGATCCTCTCCGACATCCACGGTAATCTCCCCGCGCTTGAAGCAGTCATCGCCGATGCCCGCGCCGCGGGGGCGACCGGCTTCGTCAATCTGGGCGACAGCCTGTCCGGCCCGCTCTGGCCGGCCGAGACCGCCGATCTGCTGATGCGTGAAGACTGGCCGACGATCGCGGGCAATCATGAACGCCAACTGCTCACTCATGCGCCCGAGCGGATGAACGCCTCCGACCGCTTCGCGCGCGCTTGCCTGAGCGACGCCCATCTCACCTGGCTCGCCGATCAACCCGAGGCCCTTATCGTCATCCCGGCCTCCGTGCCGGGATCCACGGGCCGGCAGGCGCTGCGCTTGAGCCTCGATGGCATCGCTCGCGGCGATGTGGATCCCGGCACGGAGGCCGGGATGACGGACGTGGGGGCTATTCTTTGCGTCCACGGCAGCCCGCGCAGCGATGTCGAGCATCTGATTCACAGTGTCGAAGGGATCGGTCTGCATGATGCCTCTGACGCCGAGATCTCGGAACGGCTCGATGGTGCCACTGCGCAGCTGATCTTCTGCGGTCACACGCATGTGGCGCGCGTCGTGACGCTTCCCGATGGCCGCATCGTCGCCAATCCCGGCAGCGTCGGGCTGCAGGCCTATACCGACGACCACCCCGCCTTCTACGCAGTCGAGAATGGCGACCCGCTCGCCCGCTATGCGCTGGTGAGCGGCGCCACGGTCGAGCTGTGCGCGATCCCCTATGATCACCTGTCCGCCGCCGCCAAGGCTTCGCGCGACGGGCGCGAGGATTGGGCCGAGGCCCTGCGCAGCGGCCGCAACGGCTGATTTTCGCTTCCAGAATCGCGATTTCTCTGGTTGCCTTGGCGGATGAAGAACCGCCTGATCCGTTCGCTCGCCATCCTTGCCGCATCCGCTTCGCTGCCCGCCGCGGCGCAGACCGCGGTGCAGCTTCCGCCCGCCGCGGTCGTCGAGATCGGCGATGCCTTCGCGAAGTTCCAGCAACGCTCGCCGGTGCCGGGGCTCGTCTATGCAGTGGTCAGGGACGGGAAGATCGTCCTGTCCTCGATGCAGGGCGTCCAGACCATCGGCGGCGCGCCGGTGACGATGGACACCCGCTTCCGCATCGCATCGATGAGCAAGGCGTTCACCGCGCTCGCCATTCTCAAGCTGCGCGACGACGGCAAACTCTCGCTCGACGATCTGGCGGAAAAGCACGTGCCCGAGATGCGCGGCTGGAAATACCCCACCAGCGACGCGCCGCGTATCCGCATCCGCGACCTGCTCCAGCATGTCGGCGGCATGGTCACCGACGACCCGTGGGGCGATCGCCAGCAGGTACTGACCGAGGCTGAGTTCAGCGCGATGATCTCGGCAGGCGTGCCGTGGAGTCGCGTCGGGCAGAGCCAGCACGAATATTCCAACTATGGCTATGCGCTGCTCGGCCGCATCGTCTCCAACGTCTCGGGCAAGCCCTATCAGGCCTATATCCGCGACACGATCCTCCGCCCGCTCGGCATGACCGCCTCGACCTATGAGGTGGGCGAGGTGCCGAAGGACAAGCTGGCGGTCGGCTATCGTTGGGAGAATGAGCGCTGGGCGGAAGAGCCGCGGATGCGCGACGGCGCGTTCGGCGCGATGGGCGGGCTGGTCACCACCGCCAACGACTATGCCAAATGGGTCGGCTTCCTGCTTTCGGCCTGGCCGGCGCGCGACGGCGCCGAGAGCGGACCGGTGAAGCGCGCGACGGTGCGGGAAATGGCGCAGGGGCTGAACTTCGTGCGCATCACGCCGCGGCCCGGCGGTGCGGAGGACGATCACTGCGTCCATGCGACCGCCTATGGCATGGGCTTCCGCGTCACGCCGGATTGCAACCTCGGCCTGACGCTGGCGCATGGCGGCGGCTATCCCGGCTATGGCAGCTTCGTCGTGCTGGCGCCGGAAACCGGGACGGCGGTGTTCGGTTTCGCGAACCGCACCTATCAGGGCCCCTCGGTGCCGGTATGGCAGTCGCTCTGGGCGCTCGCCCGCCACGATGCGATCGCGCCGCGCGAAACGCCGCTCAACCCGCTCCTCGGCACGATGCAGGACGCCGCGCGCGCCGCCTATCAGGCGGGCGACCTCAAGCCGCTCGAGGGCCGGCTCGCGATGAACTTCCTGCTCGATCGTTCGGCGGAGAACTGGGCAAGGGAGTTCGCGCGGATCAAGGGTCTGGTCGGCGATTGCGCCACCGCCGAGCCGCTGGCGCCGACCGGCAACCTCTCGACCGGGTTCCGCTGGAATTGTGCGAAGGGCAAGCTCGACGGCCAGATCCTGCTCGCGCCGACCAATCCGCCGACGATCCAGGCGCTGCGCTTCGCGCCGCAGCCGGGGAAGTAAAGGCACGGCGATGACCCGCTTCCTGCTGGATACGGATATCTGCATCCGCATCCTGCGCGATCCCGGCTGCCGCGTCGCGCTGCGGGCCGCGCGGGAGACCGAGGTGGCGATCTCTGCCATATCCCTGGCCGAACTGGCGTTGGGCGGGCTTGCCTCGGCGGCTGCTTTTGCCGAAAGCGTCGCC
>DATIGZ010000103.1:0-2146 GCA_035481255.1 Sphingomonas sp.
CGGCTGGCGCTGCCGCCTTGTTTGCCTGGGCCGCGCTCCGCCGGTACCGGCGCGTGACGCGGCGAAGAGACGAGCCATGAGCGAAGACCATCTCCCCGTCACCCTGGCCGAGGCCCAGGCGCGCTCGCGCAGCGCGCGGCAACGGCTGCTGGGCACACTCGACGAAATGCAGGGGCGGCTCAACCCGGTCACGCTGGCGCAAGACGCTGTCGAGAATGTCGCCGGCAGGTTGCTGCGCGACGGGGTCGAGACTGTTCGCGCGCGTCCCAAAGCCCTCGCCGCCGCCGCCGGTCTCGCCGTGCTGTTCATGGCGCGCAAGCCTCTCGCGCGATTGCTGTGGAAGGGTACCAAACATGCAACCGCGGCGGGCGCGAAGAGTTTGAAACGTTCGAAGAAAGGATCCAGCAAATGACCGAGACGAACGGAGCGTCCAGCCGCCGTCAGCGCGCGAGCGACAAAATCGAGAACAATCCGCTGGCGCTGGTCGCGGGCGGAGTGGCGCTGGGTGTCGTCATCGGCGCGCTGCTGCCGCGCCTCGCCAAGGAGAAGGAGCTGCTCGCCCCGGTCGGCAAGCGTATCGCCGAGGGCGCCAGTGCCGCCGCGACCGCCGCACGCGACGCGGGCAAGGCGGAGATCGAAGCGTTGCTGCCCCAGCGCGATGTGGCGAAGGATCAGCTCGGCAAGATCATCGGCACCGCCTTCACCGCGGCAAAGGACGCGACGCGGACGAAGACCGACGCCTGAACCAGCTTGAGTGCGGTGCAGCGTGCGCGCTAAGGCGACCGGGATAACCAATCCCCAGGAGTCCCCATGAGCAAGCTTCACCTCGTCTTCGGCGGCCGCGTGACCGATCCGATGACGCTCGATTTTCAGGATCCGACCAAGCTCGATGTCGTCGGCATCTTCCCCGACTATGCCAGCGCCGAGAAGGCATGGCGCGGCGCGGCGCAGCGCACGGTCGACGATGCCGAGATGAAATATGTGGTGGTGCACCTGCACCGGCTGATGGAGCCGGATCAGGAAGCGTAAGCCGAACGAACGCTAAACCGTTACCCCGGCCTTGTGCCGGGGGCATCACGCCACGGGCGACACCCTTCACGCTCCTACGCATTCCCGCATCGGGCACGAGAGCGCTGCCCCCGGCACAAGGCCGGGGACGATGTAGAGAACAGCCTGAGCCGCCCTCAGATCAGATGAATTCGATCTTGCTGACTTCGTACCAGCGGTCGCCGGCGGGGACGGTCACCTCGACCTCGTCGCCGACACTCTTCCCGATCAGCGCGCGGCCGATCGGCGAGTTGTAGCTGATCCGGCCAGTCTTCGCATCCGCCTCGGCAAGGCCGACGATCTGATACTTCACCGATTTGTCGTCTTCGTCCAGCAGCGTCACGGTCGCTCCGAAGACGATCTTGTCGCCGGACAGCTCGCGGGGATCGATAATCTGGGCGCGCGACAGCTTGTCCTCGATGTCGGCGATGGTCGCCTCATTCTGGCCCTGCTGCTCCTTGGCGGCATGATATTCGGCGTTTTCCGAAAGGTCGCCATGCGCGCGGGCCTCCTCGATCGCGTCCACGATCAGGGGCCGTTCGGCTTTGAGGCGCTTCAGTTCCGCCGAGAGCTTCTCATAACCCTCCTGGAGCATCGGCATCTTTTCGACCGTCGCCATCACATTTCGTCCTTCGTCAAAACCCCTTTCCCCGGCGCGCCTGAATTGGCTCGCCCGCACCCTAACCTTCGTTGTGGGGGATCAATTGTGCGATTGCGAATAGTAGGACTGCAACGGGCGGACTTCAAGGGACTGGACCGCAAGTGCAGCAATCGCCCGTGCCGCCGCCACGCTCGCCGGAGCGGTCGTGAAGTACGGAATCTTGAGCGAGAGGGCTGAAGCGCGGATCGATTCGCTGTCCTTGAGCGACTGCCAGCCTTCGGTGGTGTTGAAGATCAAGGCGATTTCGCCGTCGACGATGCGATCCACGATGTGCGGACGGCCCTGGGCGACCTTGTTGACGCGCTCCACGGGCACGTCATTAGCCTCCAGATAGTCCGCCGTGCCGCCCGTCGCGACGATGGTGAAGCCCTGTTCGGCCAGAATGCGGACGCCCGGCAACACTACCGGCTTGTCGCCGTCCTTGACGCTCACGAACAC
>DATIGZ010000104.1:0-4412 GCA_035481255.1 Sphingomonas sp.
CGCCACCCTTGCCCTCGGTCTCGCGGAACTTCTCCGCGGCGAGGACGAGGCGGCGCAGGCGGACCAACGCCGCCATCAGATTCTCGCCGCTGAACTCGAGCTCACTGCGATAATGGGCCGAAAGGCACATCAGCCGGTAGGCGAGGGGGTGAACGCCCCTGGCCACCAGCGTGTCGAGCGTGGCGATACCGCCCTTCGATTTCGACATCTTGCCGCCGCGATCGACGAGGAAGTTGTTGTGCATCCACACGCGCGCGCCGCTGTCGCCGCAGCGGCAATGCGCCTGATTCTGCGCGATCTCGTTGACGTGGTGGATCTCGCGGTGATCGATCCCGCCGGTGTGGATGTCGAAGGGCAGGCCGAGCAATTCGGCGCTCATCACCGAGCATTCGAGATGCCAGCCCGGCGCGCCGCGGCCCCAGGGCGAATCCCACTCCATCTGGCGCGTCTCGCCCGGCGGGGTAGTGCGCCAGATCGCGAAGTCCTGCGGGTGGCGCTTGCCCTCGACGCTCTCGATGCGGCCCTCGCCGGCATCGTCCTGCCCGCCCGACAGCTTGCCGTAATCGGGGACGGTGCTGCTGTCGAAATAGAGGCCTGAGTCGAGCTGATAGCAATTGGCGTCGGCGAAGCCCTTCGCGAACTCGATCATCTTGCCGACATAGTCGGTCGCAAGCGGCATATGGTCGGGCGTGCGGATGTTGAGGTCGCGCAGATTGCGGCGGAACACATCGGCATAATGGCGCGAGATGTCCCACGCGCTCATGCCGCGCTTCTTCGCCGCCGCCTCCATCTTGTCCTCGCCCTCATCGGCGTCGGAGGTCAGATGGCCGACATCGGTGATGTTGAGCACATGGGTAAGGGAGTAACCCTTCCAGCGCAGTACGCGGCTCAGCGTGTCGGTGAAGACATAGGCGCGCAGATTGCCGAGGTGCGGGTCGCTATAGACCGTCGGTCCGCACGAATAGACGCGCACGCCCCTGGCGGGGTCGATCGGCGCGAACGGTTCGAGCGCGCGGTTAAGCGAGTTGTAGAGGTTGAGCGTGGCGCCAGTCATGCAAGGCGCAATAGCGCGGCGGCGGCGGCGGTCAAACCGCGCGCGCGTTCACAGCTGTGTTCAGGCGGCGAGCGTTTCGGGTTTTTGACCGGTGTGGAACAGTCCTGCCCCGAAGGTGCCGCCGGTGTTGATCGGCAGCGCGGTGGCGCAGAAGGCGCATTCCGCGGTCATCCGCCCGACCGTCCAGTGCGACTGACCGCATCCCGGGCAATAATTGCGTTCCCCCGGATGAAAGGCGATCCGATAACCGCTTTGCGCGGTGGTGAAGGCGTCGGTGTTATAATACATCGCTTCGTCTCCAGATTGCCCCGTTTCGACGCGTGGAGTCGGCCTTTGTTCCAAGCACGTTCCGAAATGGGAAGGCTGGTGTTGCCGATCTGCAACAATCGCGGAGTCAGGAGAAGGGGCGCATCCGGTCGAGGACCGTATAGGCCATGACCGCGGTCGCAACCGCGGCATTGAGGCTATCCGCCTTGCCCAGCATGGGTATTTTGACCCGCAAGTCGCAGGCTTGCGCATAGGCGGGGGGCAGGCCCTGCGCCTCGTTGCCGGTGAGCAGGAAGACGGGCGCGGCGAAGTCCGGCGCGCGGTAATCGACCGCGCCTTCGAGCGCGAGGCCGACGAGCTGTCCCGCTCCGGCACGCAGCCAGCCATGGAATTCATCCCATGGCGCGCGGGCGATGGGGATGGTGAACAGCGCGCCCATGCTCGCGCGCACCGCCTCGACGCTGAACGGGTCGACGCACTCGTCGACCAGGATCAGTCCGCCCGCGCCGACCGCGTCGGCGGTACGCAGGATCGTGCCGAGGTTGCCGGGATCGCGCAGCCGCTCGGCGACCAGCCAGATCGGCGCGCTGGCGCGATCGAGCCGGGCCAGATCGGTCGGCAGCTCGCGATAGACGCCGACCACCGCGCCGGGATTGTCCTTGCCCGACAGCTTGGAGAGGATGTCGCTGTCCGTCGCGATCGCCTCGCCGCCCGCGCCCTCGGTCGCGGCAATCAACTCGGCGGCGAGCTGATGGGTGTCATGCCCTTTCGCGAAGAACAGATATTCGGGCAGGTGCCCGGCCTCGCGCGCCTCGGTCAGGATGCGCAGACCTTCGGCAAGGAACAGCCCCTCGTCGCGGCGATGCTTCTTGTCGCGCAAGCTGCGGACCCGCTTGACCAGCGGGTTGGAAAAGGCGGTGATCTCGCGGGGCACGGGTGAATTAATCCTCGCCGAAGCGGTCCTCGACCAGCTCGACCAGCTTGAGCACCGCGTCCTCCGCGCCATCGCCCGCCGCGGCACTGATCGTGATCGTGTCGCCCATCGCCGCGCCGAGCATCATCAGCCCCATGATCGAGGTGCCGGTGACCGAATTGCCGTCCTTCTCGACGGTCAGCTCGACCGGCTGCGAAGAGGCGAGGGTGACGAATTTGGCGCTGGCACGGGCATGGAGCCCGCGGCGGTTGCCGATCAGGACGGTCCGGCTGATGCGGCTCAAGCGGCAGCCTCCCCAAGCACTTCGGAAGCGACGGTGATGTATTTGCGGCCCGCCTCGCGCGCGGCGGCGACGGCTTCGGTGACCTTCATCGTCTTGCGCGCGCCGCCCAGGCGAATCAGCATGGGGAGGTTGATGCCCGCGATCACCTCGACCTTCCCGGCTTCCATCAGCGAGATGGCGAGGTTGGAAGGGGTGCCGCCGAACAGGTCGGTGAGCACGATGACTCCGCGCCCCGCGTCCACCTCGGCAATGGCCGCGGCGATGTCGGACCGGCGGCCCTCCATATCGTCCTCGGGGCCGATCGAAATCGTGGCGATTCGCTCCTGCTTCCCCACCACATGCTCCATCGCGACGACGAACTCCTCCGCGAGCCGCCCGTGCGTCACGAGTACCAGACCGATCATTTCAAAATTTGTCCCATGCGGTTCATCTTGCGACCGGGGGGCCTTCTAGCGAGTCCTGCGGCGCGGTTTGCAAGTCACGATGCGTCACCGTGGGCGAAAATCCCGCGCCGCGCAACCGGGCAGCGACCCGTTCCGCCACATGGACCGACCGGTGTCTCCCGCCGGTACAGCCAAATGCGATGGTAACGTAGGATTTTCCCTCGGCGCGATAGCGCGGAATGAGCATCTCGATCAGCCCTTCGATTCGCTCGAGGGCCTGTGGATAAGCCGGGTCGGCGGCGACATAATCCGCGACGTCACGGTCCTTGCCGGTGCCCGGGCGCAGCGAATCGACCCAATGCGGATTGCGCAGGAAGCGCATGTCGAACACCAGATCCGCGTTGCCGGGGATCCCGCGCGCGAAACCGAACGACATCACCGACAGCGTCGGCTCGCCCTGTCCCTCTCCCGAGAAGGTCGTGCGGATCTTCTGCGCCAGCTCGTTGCCGGTCATGTTGCTGGTGTCGATCAGCCGGTTGGCCCAGCGCCGCAGCGGCTCGAGCAGTTCACGCTCGCGGGCGATGCCTTGCCCCGCCGGCCGGTCCTGCGCCAGCGGATGGCGGCGGCGTGTCTCGTTGTAGCGGCGCTCCAGCTCGGCGCCCGCGCAGTCGAGGAACAGGGTGCCGAGGTCATAGCCGCGCTCGTCGCGCAGTTTCTTGATCCGGCGAACGACACTGTCGGCGTCGAAACCGCGCGTGCGGGTGCCGATGCCGAGCGCGAGCGGGCGGTCGTCGCCGTCGGTGCCCTCGGCGGGGGCGGTATCGAGCAGGCGGTTGAGGAGGAGCAGGGGAAGGTTGTCCACCACCTCCCAGCCCAGATCCTCGAGCGTGCGCAGCACCGTCGACTTGCCCGCGCCGGACATGCCGGTGACCAGCAGGATCTGTTTGGTCTTCTGTTCGCTCACCTGCATGTCCTCAGGCTGGCGTCCAGCCGATATGCTTGAGCGCCAGTTCCACCTTGACCGGTGCCGACGGTTCGAGCGCGTTGAGCGCGACTTCGGGAATGTCGATCCCGGCGATGCGGCGCTTCTTGGGTCCCTCGGGCATGCGCGGCGGAGTGTCGAGGATGGTGACGAGCAGCGCGATCGGCACACGGTCCTGATGCGGCATGTCGACGACGCCGATGCCGCGCACCTCAATCTTGCCGGCGATGTTCGCGGGCGCGGAGCCGAGCAGCACGCCGTCGGTGCGCGCGCAGACGGTATAATCGTCCGAAACCAGCATCGCGCCCCGATCGATCAGCCGCAGCGCCAGGTCCGACTTGCCCTCGCCCGAACGCCCTTCGATCAGCACCGCGCGCCCGTCGATGGCGACGCAGGTGGCGTGGAGCGTTTCGGAGGAGATGACGGCCATGCGTTTTGCCCCGCTAAGCTAATTCGGTTGCACCAGCGGCAGGCGGAGCACGAAACGCGCGCCGCGCATCCGGTCCTCC
>DATIGZ010000105.1:0-1866 GCA_035481255.1 Sphingomonas sp.
CCGCCCGACCCGCCGCCGACACCGGCCAGCGCGCCGAAACGTCCGCGGCTGACCTCGAGAGTGGCCTCGCCAAAAACCCGCGAGCCAAAGCTAGTCGCTGTTAAGCCGCCGATCAGCGTCTTGCCCAGACGGCGCTGCAACGAACCCGACAGGATGAACTCGTCCGTCGTCTTGGGCAGGAAACCGTCATCCTGCCCGGCAAAAGCGGTCGAAAAGACGCTGTCGCGCACCCGCTGGCCCGCACGGAGGCGAAAGCCGATCTTGCCCGGCGGGAGCGCGCTGTTCATGCGCGAGAAGGGACGCACCTGATCGAGAAGGATCTGTCCGCCGTCGCGCACCACCACGCGGATCTCATAGGTGCCGTCGGGCAGCGGTCGCGTGTCGATCAGCTGAAGGCCGGCATCGTACAGCCCGCTCGTGACAAGGACGCCGAAACGATAGATTTCGACCTGCGCGCGCTTGGGCAGCAGGACTTCGATCGGTGTCGCAAGATCGTTCGCGGGGTCGATCAGCGTGCCGTAGAAGGAGCCGAATTCGGCGCCGAGCATACGATAGCTGTTAAGCGTGAGCGTCTGATAATCCTGCAACAGTCCAGCCGCGGCGCGCCGCTCGGACCAGAGATGCTGGACATAGGCCTCTTCGCTGCGCAGCCCGTTGAAGCTGCTCACCGTGGTCTGGGCGATCAGGGACGTGCGGCCGACGCTCGCGACGGTCGACAGCGTGCCACCGTAGCTCAGTTCGCCGCCTTCGACCGACGCCGCCGAAAAGCGCACATTCTGGATCAGCGACGGCCCGGACATGGGCGGTCCAAGCTCGCGCACCTCGATCACGCGGCTGCGCAACAGCTCGCGCGGCAGGAATAGCGTGACGCCGAACGTGTCGGCATTGACGATAACGCCCGCCCCTCCCTGCGGAAGGACGCCGCAACCCGTGGCGGCGATCTGGCCGGGTCGGCACCTGAATTGTTCGTTGGCAAGAAGCGGCTGCGCGAGGAATTGTGCCGCGCCGGTCGCGTCGACAACATCGCCCAGCGCGGCAACGACCGCGGCGGGATCCGTGAAGACGAACGTCCCGTTCTCCAGCCGTCCGGCGAAGGAGCCGATGCGGCGTTCCTGGAATGTCAGGTCGAACAGGGTTTCGACCGAGCTGCTGAGGTCCTCGAACCCCGTCGGGACGCCGGTGCGCACGACGGGCGCCTCTTGCGCCGGGGCGGGTTCGGCCGGCTGCGGCGATGCGGTCTGGGCGATCGCATCGGTAGCCAGCGCGATCGCGAGCGCGAAACCGCTTACCCAGCTCAATCCGCGATATCGCCCGCCCCCCGGCATAGTCCCCCCTGCCGGTTTCAAAGCGGTTCGACGGTCAGGTTGAGGCGGTCGGCATAGGTACCGGCGACGGGCGCGGCGAGAGTCTGATCGGGGCTGTCGACCAGCAGCAAGGCGTTCGCGCCGTGCGCGCAGCTCGCCTGTCCGGGCGAACGGCCTTCGAACACGACCTCGGCGCCGTCCATCTGCTTGATCTGTTCGGCACCGGTAGCGTCGCGGAATTTGACGCGATAGCCGAGCACGGTCCCGGCATCCGCACCGCGCATCGTGCCGCCGGAAAGGCTCGTCACGCGCAGCCGGTAACGACCGGTGGTGCTGGCAACGCACAGGCTGGTGGCGGTGCCGTTGATCAGATCGAAGCTCCGGCGCGCGATGCGGCCGTCGCTGGAATAGATACGGATTTCAGCCGTGGGGGATGCGGACGGATCGGACCGCGCGGGTGCAACCTGCGCCACTGCGACCGGCGACACAGCCAGCGCAATTCCCGACGCAATCAGGATGAACCTGCTCGACACGCCTTCCCCTTCCCCACGACAGGCAGCGG
>DATIGZ010000106.1:0-2888 GCA_035481255.1 Sphingomonas sp.
GGGATGGGCGTCGGCGCGACGGAGCACCGGAAGCCGCTCCCCCGCATCCTGCGTGCCGCGCGACTCGCGCCACATCACCAGCGCCGACAGCACGAACCAGCCAATCAGCGCCGCGGCGCCCCCGGCGAACACACCAACACAGATTCGCGCGGTTACGCCCAGCGGCGGTTCGGCGGCGGGAATAAAGGCGGCGATGCCGCTCGTCACCACGAGCTGCTCGAGCAGCTCGTAGGGAATCGCCAGCGTCGCCAGCGCGACGAACACACCGGCGGCCCCCGCGCCGGCCAGCGCGAGATTAGGGGTCAGACGTTGAGCGATGCTGTACGCAACCATTTTCCGGACCGTTCGCGTGCTTCGATGAGCTTTTGGTAAACAGGTTCGTAGCGTGAAATGTTTGACGACCAGTTACGCTCTTTTTCGACGAAGGTCCGCCCTCGCTCACGCTGCGCCTCCCAGCCGTCGCGATTCTCGAAGACACCAGCCACCGCCCGAGCCAGCGCCGCGGGATCATCGGGGGGGAACAACGTGCCGGTATCGCCGTCGCGAATCAGTTCCCGATGCCCGCCCACGTCCGATGCCGCGACCAGCCGCCGCTGCGCCATCGCCTCCAGCGGCTTGAGCGGCGTGACCAGATCGGTCAGCCGCATATGCTTGCGCGGATAAACCAGCAGATCGATCAGCGAATAGTAGCGCTCGACCTGCTCATGCGGCACGCGCCCGACGAAATGTATTGCCGCCGCTGCTGCCGAAGCCCTGGCCTGAGCGCGCAGTTTCTCTTCCATCGGACCGCCGCCGACCATCAGCAGCCGCGCCTTGGGCCGCAGCGCCAGCAGCACCGGCATCGCGGCGATCAGATCGTCCAGCCCCTCATAATCATAGAAGCTGCCGATGAAGCCGATCACCTCAGCGTCATCCAGCCCCCACTCCGCCGACAGCGCGACGTCGCGCGCGGGCGGCTCGCCGAACAGATGCAGGTCGACGCCATTGGGCGAGACCATGATCTTGTCCGCGTCGATCCCGCGCGCCACCAGATCGCGCTTCAGCCCTTCGCATATCACCGCGACCGCATCGGCGCGCTTACAGGCGAACGTCTCCAGCGCGCGCGTCGCGCGGTACTTCAACGATCCCTCGCTCCCGGTGCCATTGCCCACCGCCGCATCCTCCCAGAAGGCGCGAATCTCGTAGAGCAGCGGAATCCCGTGATTCTTCGACGCGCGCATCGCGGCGAGCGGATCGATCACCGGCGAGTGCGCATGGAGGATATCCGGGCGGAAACGCTTCACCACCTGATCGATCCGCCGCGCGAACGCCGCGATCTCCGCCGCCTCGCCCACCACGGGGGGGAGCCGCCGCATCTGTTTCGTGCGGTGGAAATCGATCCCGTCGAGCGTCTCGAACGGCGCGTCGCCGGTGTGATAGCGCGGACCCGTTACCCCCGCGACGGTCCAGCCGCGCTCCATCTGCGCTTTCAGGATCGCGCGGGTGCGAAAGGTGTAGCCGCTGTGCAGCGGAAGCGAATGATCGAGGACGTGCAAGATACGCATGATGCACGCCCCTTGCCACGCCAGCACTTAACGCCGCGTCAACCCCGTTGGGCTAGGGAAAGACGCAAGTTAGGCGCGTGAAGGGGCGGCAGCGATGATTGACAGTCTGGTGCTCGGCCTGACCCACGGGCTGCTGCTGCTCACCGCGTGGCGGCTGATCCATCGCCCCGATCTCGACGACGAAAGCGCGCCGCCCCCGGGCGAAGCAAGGCAAAATCGCTGGGGCCGCAAGCGTGCGTGACTTAGCCTTTATCGCATTTCTCGGGGCGATCTTTGCGCTCGGCTTCCGCCGGCCGTTCATCTTCGTGCTGGCATACGTCTATATCGACGTCGTGTCGCCTCAGCGGATGAGCTATTTCCTGCTCAACGCCTTCCCGATTTCGGCAATGGCGGTGGGGTTCGCGGTTCTCTCCTGGCTCGCCTTCGACGACAAGAAGGACACGCGCGTCGCCCCGCGACAGGGCCTGATGCTCGCGCTGCTCGCTTATTGCTACTGGACCACGACGCGAGCCGATTTCCCGATCGATGCGGCGTTCAAGTGGGACTGGGTGTGGAAGGCGCTCGCCTTCGCGATATTCCTGCCGCTCACCTTGCGGACCAAATTACGCATCGAGGCGTTGCTGTTGTTCATGCTGCTTTCGGTCGCGACGATCATCATCGCGGGCGGCCTCAAGACCGCGCTCGGCGGCGGCGGCTATGGCCAGCTCAAGCTGTTCGTCGACAACAATTCCGGCCTGTTCGAGGGTAGCATCATCTCCGCCGTCGCAATCTGCGTCATCCCGCTGATCCTGTGGTTCACCCGCCACGGCACGATCTTCCCGCCCGACTGGCGCGTGAAGACCTTCGGATACCTGCTCATCTTCGCCTGCCTGTTGATGCCGGTGGGGACGCAGGCGCGCACCGGCCTTCTTTGCATCGGCCTGCTCGCCGTCCTGATGCTGCGCGACGTCAAGCGGCGCATGGTCTATATCGGCGGCGCGGCGGCACTTGCGCTCGTCGCCATCCCCTTCCTCCCCACCGCGTTCAGCGAGCGCATGGGTACGATCCGCACCTATCAGGCCGACGCCTCCGCCTCGACCCGGATCGAGGTGTGGAAGTGGACGCTCGACTATGTGAAGTCGCATCCCTTCGGTGGCGGTTTCGAGGCTTATCGCCAGAACGAGATCAAGTACGACAAGATCTCGACCGTTGGCGAGGGCGCCAGCATCACCATCGTGCGCACGCCAGAGGTGGACAAGTCGCGGGCCTATCACTCCGCCTATTTCGAGATGATCGGCGAGCAGGGCTGGCCGGGTTTCGCGCTGTGGCTGATGATTCATCTGGGCGGCATCATCCGAATGGAGG
>DATIGZ010000107.1:0-3907 GCA_035481255.1 Sphingomonas sp.
CGACGGCCTCGCCTGCCAGCTCGAGGACGTGCCCCGCGCCTTCGCCGCGATCAAGGCGGACGCCGCGGCGAACCCGGCGGTGCGTGAGGCGGTGATCGCCTATGGCCGCGGCGAGATCGCCAAGCGCAAGGCGGGCTCCGACAATTTCGAATCGCAGATCAAGAACAGCGGGGCGGGGGGCGAGGAGCTTCGCGACGGCATGTTGATCGCGCTCAACTCATCCTGGGACGCGGCCGCGCTCGGCCTGCAACGGGTCTATCCCGGGAACGCCGACTGGATCGTCGGCACCGTGCGCTACCTCCTCGACAACAGCGACGCGACCGTGATCGTGCGCCAGCATCCCGCCGAGCGGCTGTCCTTCGCCGCGACCAGCGATGATTACCGCGCGCTGCTGCAGCGCAATTTCGGCGACCATCCGCGCCTCGTCTTCATCGCGGCGGAAGACCCGATCAACAGCTATGCGTTGCTCGAGCGGGTCAAGGCGGTAATCGTCCACTCCTCGACTATCGGGATCGAAGCGACCGCCTATGGCCGCCCCGTCGTCACCGGATCGCGCGCTTATTACTCCGCCCTCGGCTTCGTCTGGCGGGCGGAGGACGCCGCGCGCTACCACGCGCTGCTCGACGATGCCGTCGCCGGCCGGCTCGAAGTGACCGAGGCGATGCGCGAGGACGCGATGCTGTGCTTCTATGTCACGCAGCTGTGCAACTGGGTGTTCTCGCGCTTCAATCCCGCCGACTATGTGAAGTGGAGCCGCGCGCCGCTGGCGGATTGGGGCGCGCAGCCGCCGGTCCGGCGGATGGTGCGTTCGCTGCTCGACAACGTCGCGGTGGCCGAGCTCAACCACCGGTCGCGGATTCAGGAGGGCGCGGCGTGACCGCTCCGCATTTCCGCTTGCCAGGCGGCCGCGTTCGGCGTCGATAGCGGCATGATCCATTTCCGCCTCCGCGATTTCGGCTGGGTGCTGTTCTACCGGATGCTGGCGCCCTGTTTCGGCAGCTTCGGAAAGCGGGTGCGGCTCGAGCATCCGCGCCACCTCGTCGGCGCGCGCTACATCCATTTGGAGGACGGCGCCGATATCCAGAACGGCGCGTATATCGTCGCCGAGCCGGTTGGCGGAAGCGTGCCCGAAGTGCGCTTCGGACGCGGCTGCCTGGTCGGGCATGAGCTGCACGTCTCCTGCGTCACCCGCGTCGTCATCGGCGAACGCGCGCTGCTGGCCGATCGGGTGTTCATCGCCGACAACGGCCATGAATATGAGGACGTGACCCGCGCCATCGCCGATCAGCCGCTGCGCCCGCTGGCGCCGGTCGAGATCGGTGCGGGCAGCTGGGTCGGTGAGAACGTCGCGATTATCGGCTGTCGGATCGGCCGCAACTGCGTTATCGCCGCGAACAGCGTGGTCCGGCGCGATGTGCCTGATCATTGCGTCGCGGCGGGCGTGCCGGCGCGCATCGTCAAGCGCTATTGCCCCGACCGCAAAACCTGGGTCAGAACGAAGCCCGATGGCGATTTCGCCGAGTGATGGAGCGAGCATGCTGCGCAATCTCGATCTGAGGGACCCCGCGATCCGGGCGGTCTTCATGCGCCGCCTCGCACTGTTCATGGGTCTGATGATGACCGGGGGGATCTTCGTCTTCCCGCGCATTCCGATGCTGTTCGGCATCGCCGCGCTCGCCTTCGTGCTCAAGGGGCCGGCGATGGGCATCCGGCGCGAGATGGCGCCGATCTTCTTCCTGCTTGTGGCGGTGTTCGCGGTGACGCTGATCGGCGGCGGCGGGCTTCCGCTGGGCGACGTCGCGACGCGCTATGCCAATTTCGCCGGCGGAATCCTGCTGCTCGGCCTCTATCTCGATCTGCCGCGCGACACGATGCCGCGCGATTTCTACTTCTTCGGCAAGGCTTTCTCGATTCAGGCGGTGCTGACGGTGATCCTGGCCGAAACGGTCAACGGCCTGTTCCGTCCGGTCGCGTTCGATCAGGACCTGACCTACAACACCATCGGCTTCATTTTCACCTATCACGTCATGCTCGAGGACAGCACGCGCTTCCTGCGGCCCGACGGGTTCTTCTACGAACCGGCGGTGTTTCAGATCTATCTGAACATCCAGCTCTATCTGTGCCTGTTCGTGTTCAAGGACCGCCGCTGGGGCGCCGCCGCGCTGCTCGGGGTGCTCGCCACCCAGTCCACCACCGCGCTGATCATCAGCGGGATCATGCTCGGTATCTATTATGTCCGCCTGCTGCCGACCGCGACCGCGTTCGAGAAGCTGGCGGGCGTCGTCGTCGCGCCGATCGTCGCGATCTTCCTGGCATTGGTCGCGGCGGAGAATTTCCAGGCGAAGTTCGCCGGCGTCTCGGTCGGTTCGACCTGGGCGCGCGAATATGACGCCTATACCGGCCTCAACATCGCGATCCATTATCCGCTGACCGGCATCGGTTTCGGCAGCGACCAGTATTTCGATGCGGCGATGAAATACGGCTATATGGAAACGCAGCTGGACAACCGGCACGTCGCCAGCCGCTCCGAAGCCAATTCGAACGGCGTGGTCATGGTGCTCTACACCATGGGCTTCCCGCTCGCGCTGATCTTCTTCCTAGGGCTGTTCCGTCAGCGTTTCTTCAAGCACCGGCTGCTGTTCACCGGTATGACGATCGCGGCGCTGATCCCTGAGCCGCTGGCGCTCAATCCCTTCTTCCTGATGATCATGTTCAGCGGGATGCTGCTGGTGCCGGGCCGTGCGCGTGCGCTACCGGCACCGGGCTACCCGCCGATGGATTACGGCGCCTTGCCGTCGGGTGGCCCGCGCCGCTTGAGGTAGAGCAGCGCCGGCTTCTCGACGATGCGATAGAGCAGGATCGCGGCCGCGACCGACCCCGCCACCGCGACCAGCAGATAAACGATCGCGCCGGGGATCGTGCCGACCGGCACGATGCGGTTCATGATCTGGAACAGCCCGGACAGCACCAGCGCGTGCGACAAATACAGTGAGTAGGACGCGTCGCCCAGCAGCATGAGGGCGGGGCGGCGGCGCACCGGCCGGCCCATCTCGAACAGCACCGCGCCATAGACGATCATCGCCGCGCCGATCCCGTCGCGAAGGAAACGATGGACATCGAAGCGGCACAGGATCAGCGCCGCTCCGGCGACGATCAGCAGCGTCGCGGCCTTGCCCGAAAGCTTCGCTCCCTTGCCGCACAGCGCGCCCAGCAAAATGCCGAGCAGGAACTCCAGAATGATCGGATCGGTGTAGAACGCCGCGGCCGTCGTCCCGCGCGGAACGAGGAAATAAGCCACGGTGAGCGCGCCGAACGCCACGCACAGCGCCGCGAGCCGCTGCGCGCGTGGCAGCAGCAGGGCCAACCCGAAGATCAGGTAGAAGAACATCTCATAATTGAGCGTCCATCCCGGGACCAGCACCGGGAACATCGCCTCCGTCGCCACCGGGTGCGCCATCGGCAGGAAGAGATAGGAGGTTACGACATGCGCCCAGTCGAAGCTGCCCGACCGTACCAGCGACGGCGTCCATAGCAGCATCGCCACCACCACGCTGGTCAGTGCCCAATAGAGCGGCACGATGCGGATGATCCGGCGGTAATAGAAATCGAGCGTGCGGTGATGGTCCTGCGACGTGTGCCACATCACGAACCCGCTGATCACGAAGAAGATGTCGACGCCCGCCGATCCATAGAGCGCGAGGGGGATCGAATGACCCGCGCGCTGCAACTGCTCCTGGAGATGGACGAAGACGACCAGCGCCGCGGCGATCGCGCGCAGATACTGCACGCCGACCACCATTCCGGTGCGCGCGGGTTGATCGGCAGGCGGGCAAGGCATGTCCGCGACGGACGGGATTGGCGAGATTATGGCCTCCGTCTGGACGTCTGGACTTGGCGGGGGCCGGAA
>DATIGZ010000108.1:0-1616 GCA_035481255.1 Sphingomonas sp.
ACCCCGATCAGGCATGGCAGCGCATCCGCATCTCCAGCCGCAAGGCCGAGGTGCTCGGGCGTCTCAAGGCACTGGCCGCGTGGCGCGAGAAGGAAGCGCAGGGCAAGAACCTGCCCCGCGGCCGCATCGTCAAGGACGAGACGATCGCCGATCTCGCCGCCAATCCGCCGCGCAAGCAAGCCGATCTCACCCGCGTGCGCGGTCTGTCGGCGTCATGGGGCGGCAATGATATCGGAGGGCGGCTGATGGCGGCGATCGAGAACGCGACCGCGATGCCCGCGTCGGAAATGCCCGCGCGCGATGACCGCAAGCTGCCGCTCGGCAAGGAGGGCGCGCTGGTCGCCGACCTGCTCAAGCTTCTCCTCAAGATCCGAGCCCGCGACATCAATGTCGCCGCGCGCCTGCTCGCCCGCTCGGACGATCTCGAGGCGCTCGCCGCGGGACAGCGCGAGGGTCTCTCCATCCTCGACGGCTGGCGGTTCGAGCAGTTCGGGCGCGACGCGCTCGCGCTGGTCGAGGGGCAGTTGGGGTTCACGGTGCGGAATGGTAAGCTCAAAATGACTCGCACCGAACAGCCTCAAGACTAGGAGAAGACGCGATGATCCGCTTCACCGTTCTGCTGCTGCCCGCTGGCCTGCTGGCCTGCGCACCGATGCCCGCGCCAATGCCCGGCCCCGCCCGTTGCGATGCCGGCCGCGTGCAGGGTTTCGTTGGTCGTGAAGCGCGTCCGGGTGTGGTCGATCGCGCGAAGCGCCGCGCCGGCGCCCGCAGCGTCCGCGTGACTCGTCCCGGTCAACCGGTGACGATGGATTTCCGCATGGACCGGCTGAACATCGAGGTCGATCACCGTAACAACATCCGCAGCGCGCGCTGCGGCTGACGGGCAAGCAACGCGGTGGCGGAGACTAGATCTCCACCGCCGCGGTCAGCCCAAGCGCTCCGGCGAGCGCGCGGTGGCGCTTCTCGACCGCCTCGCCGTAAAGCGCGGCGTCCTCGCCTTCGAGCGTCAGCACCAGTTCGTCCCCGGTCGCTTCCAGCGCGGAACGCCGCAGAGGCCCGGCGACGCCGCCGCTCAGCCGCTGGCCAAGCCGCATCGCCAGACCCCACAGCTTGGCATGTTCCAGATCGTCGAGGCTGGCGAGCTGGCCGATCGGCGGCGGCGATTCGAACCCGCCGCCCAATGACGTGAACAGCGCCTGCGCCAGCAGCGCCCTGCCCCGCGCGTCGATCCCGACCCAGTTGCCGTGCAGCGCGATCTCAAGGCCGCGTTCGGCCCGGAACTCGGGGTTCGCGCGCCAGCCCACATCCGCGAGCAGGCATGCCGCGTGCCGCAGCCGCGCCAGATCGGCGTCATCGTCGAACAACGGCGCGATCCATGCGTCGAGCAAATCGCCATGCTCGGGGAACCGTCCCGACCGCTGCGCCTCATCGCGCGCGGCGACGATCAACGGGTCTTCCTGACGCTGTTCGATCGTCAAATCGCCATAGAGCAGCCCCTCGCGCAGCCCGAACGCCGACGCCACGGTCTCACGACTGCCCAGATGCTTGATCAGCACGCCAAGCAGCGCGGCGGCATCCTCCATCGTCACGACGCGGCCCGACGACAGGTTCGGCAC
>DATIGZ010000109.1:0-7724 GCA_035481255.1 Sphingomonas sp.
TCCTCGGGTCGGGTCATTTCGAGGCTGCCGTCACGGTTGACGCGAACGCCGACCGCCTGCCCGCCAAAACTGCCCTCGATCTCGATCGGCTCGTCGATGACGTTCGCTCCGTCGTCAACCAGCACGTCGGACAGGTTCTCAACCACCGGCTCGGGCCGGGCCTGCACCGCGACGCCCAGCGCCTGCGCCATGAAATCCCGCCACACCCGCGCCGGTGCTCCGCCACCGGCGAGGCCGGGGTTGGAGGTGTTGTCGTCATTGCCCATCCACACGGCGGTAACGATGCCATCGGCATAGCCCACGAACAGCGCATCGCGATTGTCCTGCGTCGTCCCGGTCTTGCCGAAGGTCTCGACCGACAGCGCGGCACCGCGGCCCGTGCCTTCGTTCACCGAAGCGCTGAGCAGCTCACGCATGCCCGCCAGCTCGCGGCTGCCGATCGGGCGCTGCGCTCCTGTGAAGCGGTCGAGCCAACCCGGTTCATCGGCTTCGGACAGGCCGCGGGGACGCACCGGCGCCTCGCCGTTGGCGATCGCGGCATAAGCAGCGGTCAGTTCGAGCAGCGACACGGTCGAGGTGCCGAGCGCGATCGATGCTTCTTCCGCGATCGGCGTGGAAATGCCGAGGTCGCGGGCGGCGCGGATTACCGCGCGCGGGCCGACATCCTTAATCAGCCGCGCCGCCGCGACGTTGCTCGATCGCGCGAAGGCCTGCCGCAGCGTGATCTCGCCCCGATAGCGACCGTCATTGTTCTTGGGACTCCACTCCCCGATCGTCACCGGCTCGTCGAGTACGGTGGAATCGGGCGTCATCCCGTTACGCAGCGCGGCGAGATAGACGAACAGCTTGAAGGTCGAACCCGGCTGACGCCGCGCCTGCGTCGCGCGATTGAAGGGGGATTCGCCGTAATTCTTGCCGCCGACCATCGCGATCACCCGCCCGTCTGGACGCATCGCGACGATCGCGATCTGCGACTGACGCAGCCCGGCATTGCGCACCGCACGCTCGGCGGCCCGCTGCATCCGCGTTTCGAGCGTGGTCGTCACCTCGCGCACCGCGCCGAGCTCGCCCGCCTGATCGCGCGCCTCGGGCAGTACCCAGTCGGCGAAATAGGTACCGCTGGGCAGCGCCTTGCTCCGCGCCAGCCTCAGCCGCGCCGGTCCGATTGCCCTGCCCTCGGCCTCGGTCAAAAGGCCGGCATCGACCATCGTGCCCACCACCACCGACTGACGCTCCTGCGCGCCCTTGAGATTGCCCGACGGCGCGAGCCGCGAGGGCGCCTTGACGAGGCCGGCGAGCATCGCCGCCTGCCCGGTGGTCAGATCGGTCGCGGGCCGGCTGAAATAATGCCGCGCGGCGGCGTCGAGTCCATATTGGTTGTCGCCGAAATAAACGTTGGAGAGATAGCGCGAGAGGATCTCGTCCTTGGTCAGCCAGGCTTCGAGCCAGAAGGCGATCAGCACCTCCTGGAACTTGCGGCCGAAGGTGCGCTTGGAGCTGAGGAACGCGTTCTTGGCGAGCTGCTGGGTGATCGTGCTGCCGCCCTGCGAACTCTTGCTCGTGAAGACGTTGTTGACGAAGGCGCGCAAGATGCCGCGCGGATCGATGCCCCAATGGCTGCGGAAGCGCCGGTCCTCGACCGCGATGAAGGCATCGACGACATGATCAGGCAATTTGGTCGCATCGACCGGCTTGCCGACCTCGGCGCCGGTCCTGGCGATCGGCGTCCCCTCTGCGGAGAGCAAGGTGATCGACGGCGGCACCGGCGGCTCGAGCGACTTGGAGAGCGGGGCGGTGAAGATCAGCCAGCCGATCGTGATGAAGAACAGCACGATAAAGGCGGCAAGACCGCGCATCGTCCAGCGCCACCACGGGCGTTTGCGCAACGGAAGCCGCGGGCCGCCATCGGACGGCGGAAGGTCGCCACCGTTCAGACCGCCAAAGGGATCGGGGGGCGGAGCCGCGGACGCGCGCGGGTCCGCGATCTCGGGATACAAAGTGTCGTAGCGCATGGAACCGGGCACTGTTTTACCCCGCCCCGACAGCGCGTTCAAGCGCCCGCCGCCCCGCATCGGGCGAAGCGGCGAGCGCCTGCGTCACTTGGCCACCTTCACTTGGCGTCCGGCGCGGCTGCCGCGACCGTGGGCTCGGCCTCCGCCAGCCCGGGCACATAGGCCGCACCTTCGAGTATCTCTAGGCTCGAACCGGCGAAGTCGCCTCCGATCGGCTGCGCGCGGCCGCCAAGGCATTTGGCAAGGAAACCCTCGGTGATGCCGAAGAAGCTCAACCGGTTCTCCGGCCGCACGAAGCCATGCCCCTCATCGGGATAGTTGATGTAGGTGACCGGCAGCCCCTTCGCCTTCATCGCCGCGACGATCTGGTCGCTCTCGGCCTTCACCACGCGCGGATCGTTGCCGCCCTGCCCGATCAGCAGCGGCCGCTTGATCGCATCGACCCGGCTGATCGGCGACTGCGCCATCATTCGCTTCAGGTCCTCGGGCTTCGAGGGATCGCCGATGTGCTTGTAGAAGGTGCCCTCAAGGATCGGGCGCCAATAAGCGGGGAAGCTCTCCATCAGCGTCTTGAGGTTCGAAGGGCCGACGATATCGACCCCGCAGGCGAAGGTATCGGGGGTGAAGGTGAGGCCGACCAGCGTCGCGTAGCCGCCGTACGAGCCGCCGAAGATCGCGACCTTGTCCCGGGTCGTGACGCCGCCCTTCACCGCCCAGTCGACCGCATCGAGCAGGTCCTGGTGCATCTTGCCCGACCATTCGCCGATCGCGGCATTGATGAAGCCCTTACCGAAGCCGGTCGAACCGCGGTAATTGACCGACAGCACCGCATAGCCGCGATTGGCGAACCACTGGTGCGCGCTGTTATAGCCATAGCCGTCGCGCGCCCACGGGCCGCCATGGACGTTGAGCACCAGCGGCACCGGCTTGTCGGGCTTGCCGTCATTGTTGGCGTCGGCCCCGGCGGGAAGCGTCAGATAGCTGACCAGCGTCTTGCCGTCGCCCGCCGGGATCTCGACCGGCCACATCGGCTGGAGCTTGTAAGCGGCAAGGTCCGGGCGCGTTTCATAGAGCTTGGTCAGCGTCTGCGCTTTGCGATCGTAGATATAGGCGGTCGCCGGCTTCTCCGCCGCGCTCGCCGCGACGATCAGCTTCGATCCGTCATCGGTCGCGGAGGTGATCGCGATCTCGCCCGGCAGCTTCGATTTGAGGAAAGCGAAATCCGCCTTCGCCGCGGCGTTGAGCGGGGTCCACTCGTTCTTGAGATAGTTCACCGAATAGGCGATCGGCTCATAGGTCTCGGGATCGGTGAGCAGCCCGGCGATGTCGGCCTTGTCGCTCGCCGCGATCACCTCGGTCTTGAGGGTCGCCACATCCATCTTGACCAAAGCGGCCTTGTCGCGGCCACGGCTGTCCGCCCAGTAGAGCGTGGTCCCGTCCTTGTTGAAGCCGACGGGGTTGGTGGTAAAGAAGTCCTCGTTCGCGATCGAAAACGCTTCCACCCATTTGCCGTCGGCGCCGAGGCGAAAATATTTACTGCCGCCGCCGGGCACTTGCTGGAAAGCGAAGCGCGGCTTCAACTGATTGTCGGTGACGAACCCGCCATAGCCGGGATTCTGCATCACCAGTTTGCTCGCGCCGGTCTTGTAGTTGACCTCGTACAGATCGAAGAATTGCGGATTACGGTCGTTGAGACCGATCAGCACGACGTCCGGGCGCTCCTTGCTCACCCCCTGAATCTGCGCGCGGACCTTGTCGCCCGCCTTGGTCAGCGCGGTGTCCTTGCCATCGGCGATCGTGACCGAATGGACGCGGAAATTCTCGTTCCCGCCGCTATCCTGCAGATAGATGATGTGCGCGCCGTCCGGCGCCCAGAAATAGGCCTGAAGGCCACGCTTGCTCTCCCTGGTCACCGCCTTAGCGATGCCGGGATTGGCGATCGGGGCGACCCACACGTTCATCACGCCGTCGACCGGGGCGAGCCAGCTGACATGCTTACCGTCGGGGCTGATCTGCCCGCCGGCGCGGCTGGGGTTGCCGAAGATCTTGTCGCGCGGGATCAGCGTGTCCGCGCCGGCCTGCGGCGGGGTGGCGACGGCGGTTTCGGTGCTCAGCAACGCGACGCCGGACAGCAGGGCAATGACGAGTCGGTTCATCGATGAATCCCTCCGTTGATGCGACGAGCCTAACCCCGCCAGTGTATTATTGCAATAATACGCCTACGGTACCGGTACGAAGTCGAGATGGTGGAAATCATAGCTGAAGTCGGCGAGCGGGGAGAGCGCCTTCATCTTGACGCCGGTGACCTTGCCGCCGGCGACCGTGAAGCTCACCACTGCGTCCTCGCCCGCCCCGGCCGGGAAGCGGGTCCGGAAGGTGTCGGTACCCCATGGCTCGAGCGCGCTCCGGAACACCGGCGTCGGTACGAACTGGATGTTCAGCCGTTCGGCATTTCCCCGGCCCTTCACGGTGACGACGATGTCGCCATACCAGGCGTCGCGATAGCGCCCGGCATAACCGGCGAGCGGCAGGCTCGGGGCGCCCTCGGGCGGCTTGGCTTCACCTGCCGCCAGGCCCGCCATCGCCTCGTCCTGCGCCTGCTTGTTGCGCGCGACATAGCTCGCCACCCAGTCGAAGGCGGGCGCGCCCAGCAGGTGGTCGAGGATCGCGTTGCGGATCCCGCCCGACACGCCGTCCTCGACATTGCTGAGCACCACCACGCCGATGCCGGCCGACGGGATCATCGCGGTCTGCGTCACCTGCCCCGACAGCCCCCCCGAATGGCTGATGAGGCGGCAGCCGCGGAAGTCCTGGACGAACCAACCGAGCGCATAGCCCGACATCACCGCGCGGGCGGGATTGATGTCAGTGCCGCCGTCGCTCGACGAGACGATGACTTGCGGCTTCCACATCTCGGCGGCGGATTCCTTGCTCCACAGCCTCTCGCCGCCCGGCAGTTCACCCAGCGCGAGCTGGACCTCGAGCCATTTGGCGACGTCCGCGACGCTGGCGTTGATCCCGCCCGCGGCGTCGATCAGCGGTCCCTCGTCCGGCTGGATCACCTGCATCGGTCCGATGCCCCGCGCCGGCGGCCCCAGCCGCGCGTGCCGCCCCGCGACGTTGGGTGTCCGCAGCAACTCGCGCGAGGGCACCGCGTCGGCCATGCCCAGCGGCCGGAGCACGCGCCTCGTGATGAAGTCGCGCCACGACAGGCCCGACATCTTCTCGATCAGCACCCCCGCGACGATGTAGAGGATGTTGTCATAGTCATAGCCGGCGCGGAAACCGCGCGCGGGCTGAAGGAAGCGGAGCGCGCGCATCACCTGCGCGGAATCGGCGCTCGACTGGGGGAAGTACATGAGGTCGCCCGCGCCGAGCGGCAGGCCCGAGCGATGGACCAGCAGGTCGCGCACGGTGAACATGCCCGTTACCGCCGGGTCCGCCATCTTGAATTCGGGGAGGTATTTGATCAGCGGCTCGTCCCAGCCGAGCTTCTTCTCCTCGACCAGCATCGCCAGCGCGGCGCCGGTGAACGCCTTGCTGTTCGACGCGATGCCGAAGCGGGTATGCGCATCGACCGGATCGGGCTTGCCCATCGTCCGCACGCCATAGCCCTTGAGCCACGACGCCTGCCCCTTGCGCACGATCGCGACGCCGATGCCGGGGGTCTCGAACGCCTTCATGAAGCTGGCGACGATGGCGTCGACCGCCGCGTCCGGCGCCGCCGCTGCCGATTCCCGCGCCCATGAGGGCGAAATCAGCTCCGCCGCCCCACCCAACCCAAGCACCAGCGCACCGCGCCGGTCGATCGTCAAACCGCTCATTGAAATCCCTCCGCTGGGTGCGAAGGCTAATCCACGGAGGGGATTTGTCGAGGGCTATGCTTCCAGCTCGACATCCCAATAGAGCCAGTCATGCCATGTCTCATGCAGATAGCCGGGCGGGAAGCGGCGGCCATGTTCCTGCAACTGCCAGCTGGTCGGCCGGATCGGCGCGATATGGAGCGGCATCGCCGCCTGCTTGGGAGTGCGCCCGCCCTTTTTGAGGTTGCAGGGGGCACAGGCGGTGGCGACATTCTCCCAAGTGGTGCGCCCGCCCTGTGCACGCGGGATGACGTGATCGAAGGTCAGATCACGGTGGGTGCCGCAATACTGACATTCGAACTTGTCCCGCAGGAACAGGTTGAAGCGGGTGAAAGCCGGGAATTGCGACGGCCGCACATATTGCTTGAGCGCGATCACCGATGGCAGCTTGATCGCGGCGGAGGGGCTGCGCACCTCGCGCTCATAGTGGCTGACGATATCCACCCGATCCAGAAATACCGCCTTGATCGCGGTCTGCCAGGGCCACACGCTCAGCGGATAATAGGACAGCGGCGTATAGTCGGCGTTCAGCACAAGGGCTGGACACCCGTCGGGATGGCGGATCAGATCGGGATGGTACATGGTCCCCTCGTGCCCGTTACGCCTATCCGCCTCTCGCCACGAAGCGTTGCACGGTGATGACACCATATGCCGTGACTCGCGGTCAAGAGTCCGCGCGATGATCGTCTCGCGATTTGCACCCAGCCCCACCGGACGGTTGCATTTGGGCCACGCTTTCTCGGCGATCCGCGCGCATGATTTCGCGCGCCAGCGCGGCGGCTCCTTTCTGTTGCGGATCGAGGATATCGACGGCACGCGCAGCCGGCCCGGGCATGTCGAGACGATCCTGCGCGACATGGAATGGCTCGGGCTGAGCTGGGACGGCGAGGTCGTGTTCCAGTCGCACCGGCTGACATTGTACGAAGCGGCGCTCGAGCGGCTGAAGGCGGTGGGGCTGCTCTATCCGTGTTTCTGCACCCGCGCCGATATCGCCGCGAGCATCACCGCGCCGCACGGGCCGGAGGGTGCCATCTACCCCGGCACCTGCCGGGGGCTGGACGCACCCGACCTGTCCCGCGCGCACTGCTGGCGGATCGATATGACGAAGGCGCTCGCAGCGATCGCCTGCCCCCTCAGCTTCGAGGATTCCGGGCGCGGTACGGTCGCCGCGGACCCGGCGGCGCATGGCGACGTCGTGCTCGCGCGGAAGGACGCGCCCGCCTCCTACCACCTCGCCGTCACGATCGACGACGCCGCTCAGGGCGTCACCGATATCGTCCGGGGCGAAGATCTGTTCGCCGCGACGCATGTTCACCGGCTGCTTCAGCAACTCCTAGGCCTGCCCGTGCCACGCTATCATCATCACGCGTTGCTGACCGGTCCGGACGGGCAGCGGCTCGCCAAGCGAAATGGCGCTCCCACCCTCGCCGCTTTGCGCGAGACGGGCGAGGACGGGCGAGCGCTGGCGGAGACATTACGCCGGGGCGAACTCCCGATTGGATTCGCCGCCGCAAAGGCCTAAGTCACATCCATGAAACTCTTCCTCATCCTGCTCCTGATCGCGGCGATGATCGCGACCGTCGTCGCGCTGGTCCGCGGGATCATCACCTTTCTCCGCGTCACCGAGGCGGACTTGAAGGGCGGCAGCGGCCCGAGCGCATCGGCGCTCAAGTCGAACAAGATGATGCAGCAGCGCATCCTGTTCCAGGGCATCGCGATCGTGATCGTCGCCATCCTGCTGCTGATGGCGAGCAGCAGCTAGATTCTTTAATTCAGAGCGGCACCGGCCCGCTCCCCCACCCGGCCACCCATAGGATACTGGCGCTGGGTGGCCGGGTGGGGGAGCGGG
>DATIGZ010000110.1:0-13505 GCA_035481255.1 Sphingomonas sp.
GGATACCGCCGAACCCGATTTCTCGACCATCGTGAAACTCGCGCCCGGCCAGACCGCCAATGTGCCGATCCCGGTCGATGAGGTGGCGAATTTCGGCATGACCTTCGTCGCCGCCGGCACCGTGTCCGCGACGCTGATCGACGACAAGGGCGCGGTCGCGGGCACCAACCGCGCCGGCACGCCCGAAGCCGGCCAGTTCTTCCGGTCCTTCTTCATCGATCGTCCGGTCACCAAGGGAAGCTGGACCCTGAAGCTGGAAAACACCGGCGACACGGAACGGGAGGTCGTGCTGTCGACTTGGTCGAGCGCCAGATGACGAAGCGCCGCCGCCGCCCTGCCGGGGCGGCGGCGGTCGTGTTCCCACCACGATCCGGCGTCAAATTCGTGCCGGCGCCTCCCGGCGCTTGACGGCGGCCCGCGCACGCGCATTCGGTATTCGAATGGAATTCAAATGCGCGGATTGAGCAGAGTGTCGCGCCGGGCGCTGACTATCCTCTTCATGCTGGCAATCGGGGCGGCCGTCTTCGCCGCGATCCGCTTCGCCATTCCGCAGGTCCCGCCCGGCGAAAAGGGGCACGCGGTTGCGATCGAAGCGTTGCGGGAGACGGTCAACGCGCCACCGGCGAAGGTCGACTACGCCCGTCTGGAGACCCGGATCGCAAAACTCATGCAAATGCCGGACATGGTTGGGCTCGCGGTCGGTACGATCGAGGGCGGGCGGGTCCGCTTCGTGAAGGGATACGGGGAAACGCTGGCCCATACCGGCGCGCCGGTGACGCCGGATACGGTATTCCGGTGGGCGTCGGTGTCTAAGGGTGTCGCCTCAGCGCTGATGGCCAAGCTCGTCGAGGACGGGAAATTGTCGTTCGATACGCCGGTGGCATCATTGAACACCACGCTCACGCTTCCGGGTGACGCGCGCCGGGTAACGGTGGCGGATATTCTCTCGCACCGCGTCGGCCTTGTCCGCAACGCGTGGGATACCCGGCTCGAATCCGGTGAGGATCCGAAGCGGCTTCGGGCCGCCCTCGGCCAATTGCCTTCGGATTGCCCGCCCGGAACCTGCTACGCGTACCAGAATATCGCGTTCGACACCGCGGCCGAGATCGTGGAGCAGATGACCGGCGAGGACTATGCCGGCGTCGCGCGTAAGCGCCTGTTCGAGCCGCTGGGAATGACCGAGACCAGTATCGGTCGAGCGGGGCTTCAGGGCGCGGGCAGTTGGGCGCAGCCGCACCACAAGGAGAAGGTGCCCGTTGCCGTCAACGACAATTACTATCGCGTGCCCGCCGCTGGCGGCGTCAATTCCTCGATCCGCGACCTGCTGCGCTGGATGCTGGCGCAGATGGGCAACGCGCCCGGCGTGCTGTCACCAGCCTCTCTGGAGACGATGCACCGGCCAAGGGTCTCGACCCCGCCGCACGGGCGGCCCGGTCCGATGGATCGGGCGTTGACGCATGCCGCTTACGGACTCGGCTGGCGCAGTTTCACCTATGCCGGTCATGCCCTGATCGGTCACCGCGGTTCGGTGGACGGCTACGCCTCGCTCGTCCTGTTCGATCCGGCGGACAAGAGCGGCATCGTCATGCTGTGGAACAGCAACTACGCCAAGCCGGCCCGCTTGCAGCTCGAGTTTTTCGATCTGCTCTACGGCCTGCCGTTCACCGACTGGCTCGAGCTGACCGAGCAGCCGCGGCCAGCAGACCCCGGCCGGGCCGGCGTTGCGGCGGATCATTCGAAAGCGAAGTGATCCGCCGAAGACGGGTTTATCGCGTGAACACCCGGTGTGAGGTGCAATTGTCCTCGACCAGATCCCAGTCGATATCGATGCCGAGGCCCGGACTCTCGGGCGCATGAATATTGCCGTCGGCGTCCATCAGGTCGCGCAGGCTCTGCTTCATCGGCAGCTGGAACGTGTCCTCGGGCACGAACAGCTCGAAATATTCCGAGTTGCGCACCGCGCAGGCGACATGGATGTTGGCGACGTCCATCGGCCCCATCGTCGTGGTGTGCAGCTCGCAATTCATGCCATGCGCCTCGGCGAGGTGGCAGACCTTGAGCGTGCCCGTGATCCCGCCCTTCCACGACACGTCGGCGCGGACCATGTCGAGCGCGTCGGCCTTGATCGCCTGCGCCACGCCCCATGGGCCGCCGCGCGTCGTCTCCGTGCCCACGATCGGGATGTCCACCGCGGCGCTGAGCTTGGCATATTTATCGAGCTCGTAATCGCGGAACGGCTCCTCGAACCAGTAGTAGTTCAGCTGTTCCAGGTGCCGCGCGACCTTGATCGCCTCGTGCAGCGAATATTCGGCGACAGGATCGGTCATCAGGATCATGTCGGGGCCGACCGCGTCGCGCACCGCCTGATGGATCTCCATGTCGAGCGCGCTCGGCCCGCACGGATGAACCTTGTACGCCTTGAACCCGCGTTCCTTATAGGCCAGCGCCTCGCGCACATAGGCGTCGATATCGGGCAGCCACAGGCTGCTGGCATAGACCGGAAGGCTGGTGCGGTAGCTGCCCAGATACTGATGCAGTGGCAGTTCCGCGGTGCGCGCGGCGGCGTCCCACAGCGCGACGTCGATCGGGCCGGGCAGGAACACCGGAAAGAAGGCGCCGTGGCGGTCGATGTTCCAGAAATCCTGCCAGATGCGCTCGCGGTCGTGGATGCTGCGGCCCATGATGACCGGTGCGATCACGTCGGAAAGATACGCGTCGGTCACCGCCGCCGAGCGCGCCGCCCAGAAGGTCGCGATCCCCTCTATCCCGTCGGAGGTGGTGATGCGCCCGACCCCATAGGCCCATGGCATCGGCGCCGCGCCCTCGCGATCCTCGTCGAACAGCCCCTTGGGGCGCTTGCACATCCAGGTCTCGAACTTCTCGATGCGCATCGCGCCGCTCTCTCCATGTAGTTCAAACTTGTCTTACAGGATAGGCGGCGGCGATGCGCGTGGCAAGGTCAAGTCACCGGTTCGCCAGCGACGATCGGGGCGAGAATCTTGATCAGCGCGTCGTCGAAATGCTGCGCCATCGCGCCCGCCGCTGCGCCTGGATCGCGGGCCACCACCGCTGCGACGATATTCTCATGCAGATCCTGAACGCGCCTCAGCTCGGGGCTGGCCGACCAGCGCTCGATCCCCTCCTGCATCGATGCGGCGATGAGCTGGCGGAAGGCGTCGATCAGCAGCGTGTAGAGCGGGTTGCCCGTCGCGCGTGCCAGCCGCGCATGAAGCTGAAGATCGAGCTCGGCATAGCGTTGTGCGTTGCCCAGCTTGGTCGCCATCTCGCGGACGATCCCCTGCAATTCGCCGGCGTCCTCGTCGCTGCGGCGCTCGGCCGCGAGCGCCACCATCGTGATCTCGATGCCGCGGCGCATCTCCAGGATGTTGCGGGTGTCGGCCTGTCCGGTCAGCAGTGCATTGCCAATCACGCGCGACAACATCTCGCCATCGACCGGCACGATGGTCGCGCGCTTGCCCACCGCCATTTCAACAAGGCCCGTCGCGGCGAGGGTGCGCATCGCCTCGCGCACCACCGGACGGCTGACGCCCAGCGTCAGGCTGATCGTCGTCTCGCTCGGCAGGCGAGCTCCGGGACGCAGCCGCTCATCGGCAACGTGGCGATAGATATAATCGATGACATGATCGACGAGGCCATTGGCCTTGGCGCCGCTCGTTTTGGCGCTGCCGTCCACCGCTTCGTCCACCTTCGTTTCCAACCCAATTCCCCTGTGATCGCGTGGCCGCCACGGCGGCCGCGCCCGTGCCTTAGCAAAATCACGCTTGCCTTCGCCATGCAAACCGCTACTAACCTGTCATACAGGATTAGCGATCGAGCCGCCAGCAAGGCGTGCCGTTGAGGATGCCGATGCCGACCACTCTTGCCGAAACCGCCGGGGCGCCCGTCGCCGCGCAGGCGACCCCGCGGGGCCGATATCGCTGGGTGATCTGCGCGCTGCTCTTCGCTTCCACCACCATTTGCTACATCGACCGGCAGATCTTCGGGCTGCTCAAACCGACGCTCGACGCGGAGTTCGGATGGTCCGAGACCGCCTATGGCGACATCATCGCCGCCTTCTCGTTGATGTACGCGTTCGGCTATCTGCTGGGCGGGCGGCTCATGGACCGGATCGGGGTGCGCGCGGGGCTGGGCATCGCGGTGTTCGGGTGGAGCCTCGCGGCCGCCGCGCATGGCCTGATGTCGACCGTGCTTGGCTTCAAGATCGCGCGCGGTGCGCTTGGCATCACCGAGGGAGGGAACTTCCCCGCCTCGATCAAGGCGGTGCGTGAGTGGTTCCCGCCGCAGGAGCGCGCCTTCGCCACCGGCATCTTCAACGCGGGCAGCAATATCGGCGCGATCATCACGCCGGTGTCGCTGCCGTTCATCGTCGCGCTGGTCGGCTGGCGCGCGGCGTTCCTGATCGCGGGCAGCCTGGGCCTGATCTGGCTTGTTCTGTGGCTGCGCTTCTACGAGTTGCCAGAGCGGCAGAAGCGCCTCTCCGCCGAAGAGCGTGCTTATATCAAGCAAGGCGATGACGCGCCGGCGGAACCGGTCAAATGGCTCTCGCTGCTCCGCTATCGCGGCACCTGGGCCTATGTCGTCGGCATGCTGATGACCAGCCCGGTGTGGTGGTTCTACCTCAATTGGGTTCCCGGTTTCCTTCACGATCGCTTCAACATCGACATGCTCGGCGCGATCGGGCCGCTGGTCGCGATCTACCTGATCGCGGATGCCGGAAGCATCGCGGGCGGGTGGCTGTCCTCGCGGATGATTCGCGGTGGGATGCAGCCGGTGCCGGCGCGGCTGGTGACGATGCTGTTGATGGCTTTGTGTCCGATCCCCGTGGCGTTCATCGCCGGGGTCTCTGATCTGTGGCCCGCCGTCATGCTGATCGCGCTCGCCGCGGCGGGGCATCAGGGCATGTCCGCCAATCTCTATACGCTGGCGTCGGACACCGTTCCCTCACGCGGGGTCAGTTCCGTGATCGGGATCGGCGGATTCGCGGCAGGCATCATGGGCATGTTCGTC
This sequence comes from Sphingomonas sp., assembly GCA_035481255.1. Classification (GTDB taxonomy): domain Bacteria; phylum Pseudomonadota; class Alphaproteobacteria; order Sphingomonadales; family Sphingomonadaceae; genus Sphingomonas. The sequence goes on from DATIGZ010000110.1 coordinate 5,029, forward strand.
GCGATGGCGGTGGGCCGAATCCTCGATGCCACCGGCGGCAATTACGCCGTGCTCTTTATCGGTGCCGCGCTCGCTTATCCGCTCGCCGTGCTGGCGATGGCGCTGATCCTGCGCCGCCCGCGCGCAATCGAATCCACCCTGGAGTCATGATGACCGACAACGAGATTTTCGACCTGTTCCGTGCCGAGCTCTACACGCCCGTGGTGGGCGACATCCTCGACACGCTGGGCTGCGTCCACCAGTTCCTGCCTCAGCCGATCCAGCCGATGCTGACGGACATGAAGCTGATCGGCCGCGCGATGCCGGTGCTGATGATCGACGTCTATGGTGAGCAGGCGCAGCCCTTCGGCAAGCTCACGGAAGCGCTCGATCAACTTGAGCCGGGCGACATCTATCTCGCCAGCGGCGGCGAGATGCGCTGCGCCTATTGGGGCGAAATCCTCACCGCGACCGCCCGCACCCGCGGCGCCAACGGCGCGGTCGTCAACGGCTATCACCGCGACACCCCGCAGGTGCTGTCGCAGGACTGGCCGGTGTTCAGCCGCGGCCGTTTCGCGCAGGATTCGAGCGTGCGGACCAAGGTGATCGACTATCGCTGCCCGATCGAGGTGGGGCCGGTGACGGTGCAGCCTGGCGATCTGGTCTTCGGCGACCAGGACGGCGTGGTTGTAGTTCCGCGTGCGCATGAGGTCGAAGTGCTCGAACGCGCGTTGGAAAAGGCTCGCGGCGAGAAGCTGGTGCGCCAGGAGATCGAGGCGGGTATGTCGAGCACCGAGGCCTTCGCCAAATACGGGATCCTGTGAGGCGGCAATGATCACCGCGTTCCGCATCCATCCGAATGACAATGTCGCCACGCTGCTGGGCGATGGCGAGGGCGCGGTGACGCTAGTCGGTGGCGGCGAGGTCGCGCTCAACGAACCGGTGGGAATGGGGCATAAGGTGGCGCTTGCTGATATCGCGCTGGGTGATGCGGTGGTGAAGTTCGGGATTCCGATCGGCACCGCCAGGATCACGATCCGCGCGGGCGACTGGGTGCATCTGCATAATTGCACAAGTCGGTTCGACGAGCGCTCGGGCGGGTTCGACATCGTCACCGGCGCGGCCAAGGACATGGCCTATGACTGACATCTTCGACCGGCAGTGGAGCGGATGGCTGCGGCCCGACGGACGCAAGGGGATCCGCAACCTCGTCCTCGTCATCTACACGGTCCAGTGCGCCGCGCATGTCGCGCACGCCATCGCCGCGGGCGAGGATGACGTGCAGGTCATCGGCTTCCCCGGCTGCTACGACAACCAGTACGCGATCCGGCTGGTGCTGAGCCTTGCGCGGCATCCCAATGTCGGTGCGGTGCTCTCGGTCGGGCTCGGCTGCGAATATACCCAGCCCGCGAAGATCGCCGAGGCGGTGGAGAAGAGCGGGCGGCCGGCCGCGTCCTTCTTCATTCAGGATGTCGGCGGTACGCGCTCGTCGACCGAGAAAGGCAAGGCGATCGTCCGTGACCTGCGCGATCGAATTCACCGTGAGACACCAAGGGTGCCGATGGGCTTTGCCGACCTGACGCTCGGCGCCGAGTGCGGCGGTTCGGACGGGACCAGCGGCCTTGTCGGCAATCCCGCGGTCGGGCGGCTGTTCGACCGGGTGGTCGATGCCGGCGGATCGGCGATCGTCGAGGAGATCGTCGAGATGATCGGGCTGGAGGACATCATTCTCGCCCGTGCGGCGGACGACCGTGCCCGCGAAGAGCTGGCGGCCGCCTATGCCAAGGCCGAGCATTATTGCCGCGAGGTGCGGCAATATTCGGTGTCGCCGGGCAATTTCGCGGGCGGCCTGACGACGATCGAAGAGAAAAGCATGGGGGCGTTCGCCAAGAGCGGATCGCGCCCGATTCAGGGCGTGATCAAGGTGGGCGAGCAACCGCCGTGGCCGGGGCTGTGGGTGATGGATTCGGTGCCCGACCCGCACTTCATGCAGTTCGGTTACACCAACCCCAACGACACCGAAGGGATCATGGACCTGATCAGCGGCGGCAGCCAGATCGTGCTGTTCGTCACCGGGCGCGGCAGCGTGATCGGGTCGCCGGTCGCGCCGCTGGTCAAGGTCACCGGCAACAGCCGCACCTATGCCCGGATGGAAGAGGACATGGACTTCGACGCCGGCCGCGTGCTCGCCGGGCAGATGACGCTCGACCAGTGCGCCGACGAACTCGGCGCCATGGTCGCCGACGTCGCCGCCGGACAACCAAGCAAGCCCGAAGCGCTCGGGCATCGGGAGTATTTCGTGATGTACAAGCACCAGGACACGCCGGATCTCGATCGGGGGTGCCGCAGTGCTGCCTGATCCCTTCCGCCTCGACGGCGAAGTCGCGCTGATCACCGGCGGCGGCAGCGGACTTGGTTTGGGCATGGCCAAGGCGATGCACGCGGCCGGCGCGCAAGTCGTGCTGGTCGGGCGCCGCGAGGAGATGGTGCGCGGCGCGGCCGAGGAGCTGGGCGAGGGCGCGCATTGGGAGGCCGCCGACGTCACCGAATTCGCATCGCTGCCCGCGCTGGTCGATCGGGTGATCGCGAAGGCCGGGAAGGTCTCGATCCTGCTCAACAATGCCGGGATCAACTTCAAGAAGCTGGCGGTGGACACGCCGGTCGAGGACTTCTCGACGATGCTCGACACGCATGTCCTGGCCGCGCATGCGCTGACCCAGGCGGTGCTGCCCGGCATGATCGAAGCGGGGCATGGCAGCATCCTCTTCACCGCGTCGATGACGTCGCTGATCGGCATGCCCGGCGTCGTCGCCTATTCAGCCGCCAAGTCGGCTTATGTCGGCATGGTCCGCGCGCTGTCGTGCGAAGTGGCGGGGCAGGGGGTGCGGGTCAACGCGATCGCACCCGGCTGGATCGAATCGCCGATGCTGCGCAGGGCGCTGGACGGCGATCCGGCGCGTTCCAACCGCATCCTCCAGCGCACGCCGATGGGCCGCTTCGGCGAAGCCGAGGATATCGGGCTCGCCGCCGTCTATCTCTGCTCCCCCGCCGCGCGCTTCGTCACCGGCGTCCTGCTGCCCGTCGATGGCGGCGCTTCCCAAGGGTTCTGATCTCCAATGACCGACACCATGCCGCTTTCGCTGCACCCCGACCGCCTGTTCCCCGCCGATCCCGAGACCCGCGCCATCGCGCGTGAGCTGTACAATTCGGTCAAAGATCTGCCGATCGTCAGCCCGCACGGCCACACTGACCCGTCCTGGTTCGCCAGCGACGAGCCCTTCGCCAATCCGGCGGCGCTGTTCATCATCCCGGACCATTATGTCTTCCGGATGCTCTACAGCCAGGGCGTGCCGCTCGAGGAACTGGGCGTGCCGCGGATCGACGGCGGCTGGACCGAGACCGATCCGCGCAAGATCTGGCACCGCTTCGCCGAGAATTTCCATTTGCTGCGCGGCACGCCGAGCCGGATGTGGCTCGACCATGCGTTCCACGCGATCCTGGGCATCACCGAGCGGCTGTCGCCCGCCAACGCCGATCGCATCTACGACCAGATCGACGCCAAGCTGAAGAGCGACGAATTTCGCCCGCGCGCGCTGTTCGAGCGGTTCGGGATCGAACTGCTGGCGACCACCGAAGACCCGCTCGACGATCTGCGCCACCATCGCGCGATCACGGCGAGCGGATGGAAGGGCAGGGTCGTCACCGCCTTCCGCCCCGATAACGTCACCGATCCCGAGCATCCGCGCTTCCGCGAGGCGCTGCCCGAGCTTGGCCGGATCACCGGCGAGGACGTGACGACGTGGGACGGCTATCTCGCCGCGCTGCGTAACCGCCGTCGTTACTTCATCGAGCATGGCGGCTGCACCTCGACCGACCACGGCCACCCCACCGCGCATACCGAGAATCTGCCGCAGGAAGAGGCGGCGGCGCTGTTCGGCAAGATCGTCCGCGGCGAAGGCGATGCGAACGACGCCGAGCGCTTCCGCGGCCAGATGCTGACCGAGATGGCGCGAATGAGCCTGGACGACGGACTGGTCATGCAGATCCATCCGGGCGCGCTGCGCAGTCAGAACCCCGCGGTCACCGACACGTTCGGCGAAGCCAAGGGCGACGACTGGCCGTCGCGTACCGAGTACGTCAATGCGCTCAAGCCGCTGCTCAACGCCTATGGCAACGAGCGCGACCTGACGATCATCCTCTTCACGCTGGACGAGAGCAATTACGCGCGCGAGATCGCGCCGCTCGCCGGCCATTATCCGGCACTGCGCATCGGTCCGGCCTGGTGGTTCCACGACAGCCCCGAGGGGATGCGCCGTTTCCGCGAGCAGGTGACCGAGACCGGCGGCTTCTACAACACCGTCGGCTTCAACGACGACACGCGCGCCTTCCTGTCGATCCCGTCGCGGCACGACATGAGCCGCCGGGTGGACTGTTCGTTCCTCGCCCGCCTCGTCGCCGAACATCGGCTGGAGAAGGACGAGGCGTTCGCGGTCGCACAGGATCTGGCGTATAATCTGGTGCGGCAAGCCTATCGGCTTTGAGCGGTATCCGGATACCGGAAAGTCGCAATGGTCCCACTCCTACGCGTGCGCGAGGCGTGGGACCGTCCCCGGCTGACGATGAGAAAGAGCCGGTAAAGGCTCGCAACTCAGTTCCAACATTGCAAGACAGCACCCGTCACCGTCACCCCGGCACGAGGCCGGGGTGACGGTTAGTCTCTGAGGTCAGGTCACGATCTCGCCCGGAGCGCCGTTCACGCGGACATTTTCCATCCGGATGTTGCTTGTGTTGCGGGCGATGAGCTTCTGGCGCTCGCCCTGATCGGTCAGCCGCACATTGATGTCCTTGAGCAGGAAGTCCGAGATCGCGGTCGTCGGGTTGCCGGAGATATTGCCGAACCGGCGAGTGGTGCCGGTCACATCTTCGATCACCACATCACGGATGATCGCGCCGGGCATGCGTGGTTCGACCTTGGTGCCGTGGACGAGGCGGGCGTTGACGATCAGCCCGACCGCGGGATCGTCGGCGCCGAAATTCGGCTTGCCGTAACCGTAGAACACCTCACGATTGTGCCAGTCGGTGCCATAGGGCGTGGGTGCCTCGGCGAGGCGAACGCCCTTGACCCGCAATTTCTCATAGACCTGTCCTGGCGTGTCGGGGCGCACCTTGAAGCGGACCGTCGGGATATCGCCGACATTGGTGATCCGCTCCACCCGCACATCGCGCACCACCGTCGCGTTGCTGCCGTAAGTAACGCAGCCCAACCCATGCTCGAACACGCAGTCATGGATGTGGATGCGCTCGACGGGCGGGGCTTCCTTGTACGCGGCGGCGCCCGGCCCCTGAGTGCCCTTCAAGGCGATGCAGTCGTCGTCGACCGAGAAGCGGCAGCGGCGGATGACGATATCCTGACAGCTGTCGAGGTCGATCGCATCGGAGCTGGGCGCGCGGATTTCGTGTGGCACCTCGAAGCTGCAATCCTCGATCACCGAGCGGCGGCAGCGATACATGTGCAGGTTCCAGAAGGCGGCGTCCTTGAACGTCACGCCGCTGACCAGCACGTCGTCGCAGTCCTCGATCGAGCAGAGCTGGGGGAAGTGATAGACGACCTTCACCCCCTGAACGCTTTCCTCGGGCGCGTTGAAGAACATCCGCCAGAACGGATCGCCGCCGCCGTCGATCGTGCCGGGGCCGAGGATGCGCAGCCCGTGATTATGCTGAGCATTGATCAGGCCGAGGCGCAGCGCCTCCGGAAACGCCTCGACGAAGCGGCGCAGGACCAGCGGATAGTCGGAAAGGTTAGGCGAGCCGCGCAGCACCGCGCCCTTGCGCAGTTCGAGCCCGACGCCCGGCTTGAGCCAGATCGATCCGCTGACGAATACGCCGGCCGGCACCGCGATCATGCCGCCGCCGGCCCTGGCGCAGGCGTCGATCGCGTTCTGAATCGCGCGCGTGTTCATCGTCCGCCCGTCGCCGACCGCGCCATGGCTGCGGATGTCGACGACGCGCTTGCGGGTGAGGCCCGGAGCGGCGGGCAGTGCCAGCAAGCCAAGCGTCGTCCCATGCGTCAGAAAGTCGCGACGTGTTCCCATCTTTGGCACCCCTCTCTCGATCGATTTTTAGTGAATTCAGCCTGACAGGCCATGCGATTCATCACTTGTCATACAAGCATATCTGTCTTACAGGTTTGCCGTCAAGCAAGCTAAAGCTGCTGGAATGGGGAGGTTGAAATGGCGAAAAACTTTCGGAGTAGCGGGTTGAATCTGTCGGTCGTCGCGTTGGCGGTCGGCCTGTCCTGGGTGTCCCCGGCCGCCGCGCAGGATGCGGCAGCTCCGGTCGCGGAGACGAGCGATGAGGTGATGGACGTCACCGTCACCGGTTTCCGCGGATCGCTGGAAAAGTCGCTCGCCGCCAAGCGCAACGAGACCGGCGTCATCGATTCGATCTCGGCCGAGGACGTCGGCAAGTTCCCCGATTCGAACCTGGCCGAATCGATGCAGCGCCTGCCCGGCGTCGCGCTCGCCCGCGGTGACGGCGGCGAAGGCAAGACGATCTCGGTCCGCGGCCTTGGCGCTCAGTTCACCCGCGTGCGCCTGAACGGTATGCAGGGCTCGAGCTCGACCAACTCGTCGGACATCCGCGCCGGTTTCAACTCCTCGCGCTCGTTCGACTTCAGCGTGTTCGCGTCGGAGCTGTTCAGCGAGCTGACCGTGCGCAAGACCTATTCGGCGGATGTCGAGGAAGGCTCGCTGGGCGCGACCGTCGATCTTAAGACCCCGCGTCCGCTGGCCTATGCCGAGGACTTCACCTTCGCGGCGAGCGCGCAGGGCACCTATGACGATCTGCGCGGCAAGTTCAGCCCGCGCGTCACCGGCCTCGTCTCCAAGAAGTTCCTCGACGGCACCTTCGGCGTCGCGGCATCGATCGCGTACACCAAGCGCTACACGCGCGAAGAGGCGTGGTCGGCGGTCGAGGTGTATCGCGGCACCCAGCAGGGGGGCTTCTGCTCGCCGGTCGGCTATCCGACCCAGAATCCGGGGAACAACGCCGCGATCGGCACGGATGCGCTGAACTGCGCTACGGGCATGCCGCGCCTGCCCAACACGGCCGCGAACGTCGCCAATTACGAGACCGCGCGCAACGCGTTCATCTATCGCAGCCCGCGCTGGCTCCGTTCGGATCAGGATTACTCGCGGCTCGGCGCGACGGTCACGATTGAGGCCGAGCCGGCCGACGGCACCAAGTTCGCGATCGACGGCCTGTACTCGTGGTACGACGTGACCCGGCGCGACTACAGCTTCGCCGCCAACTCGTTCGCGCGCGGCACCGGCAACCATGGCCAGCCGATGACGTCGGTTAGCGACATCGTCGTCGATTCGCTGGGCAGCATCCAGTATGGCAAGTTCAACGGAATCGATATCTCGAACGATATCGCGCTGCGGAAATACACGACCACCTTCCGCCAGATCAACGCGACCTTCTCGCAGGAGCTGGGTAAGCTGACAATCGACGGCTTTGTCGGTCTGTCGCTTTCGACCATGCACAACCCGGTCTCGACGCAGATCAGCTTCTTCGCCAACGACGTCACCAATTTCTCCTATGACTTCCGCGGTGGCGGCAGCATTCCGGTGATCAACTGGGGCTTCGACACGACCAACGCAGCCAATTATCTGTTCGAACCCAACGTGGTGGCCGGCGGTGTGACCGTCTTCCGCAACCTGCTCAACAAGGGCGACAACAAGGAAGATACCGAGAACCTGACCACCGAGTTCAACGCCACCTATGCGTTGTTCGACGGCTTCAAGGTGCGCGCGGGCGTCCAGTATCGCGAAGGCAATTACAAGCGCTACACGCGCAGCCGTGCGGGCAATATCACCACTGGCTCGCTCCCCGCCGGTACTGCGATGAGCTCGGTCATGACGCTGATCGACGATTTCGGAAAGTCGATGCCGGGCGGCGTTGGCGGGTCGTGGCTGGCGCCGGACTATGACGCGATCGACAAGCTGATCAACTTCACCAACGATGACAGCGGCACCTATGCCCTCGCGCCGATCCCGGTGCGCGACACGCTGAGCGAGAAGGTCACCGGTGCCTATGGCATGGTCGAGTTCGACACCGACGTAGGCGTGCGTCTGCGCGGTAATGTCGGCGTGCGCTATGTTCATACCAACCAGAGCGGGCTAGGTTCGGTCGCAGGCGTTTCGCGCACATTGACCCGCGAATATGACGACTGGCTGCCGTCGGCGACGCTCACCATGGATCTTACCGACAAGCTGATCCTGCGCTTCGCCGCGGCGAAGGTGATGGCGCGGGCCGAACTGAACCACATTCTGCCGGCCGGCGTGAACATCGCGCTGAACACGCGTACCATCTCCGGCCCGAACTTCTATCTTGAGCCGATCCGCGCCAAGACGGTGGACGCCAGCCTCGAATATTATTTCGGCCGGCGCGGGCTGATTTCGGTGGGTGGTTTCTACAAGGACATCGACAGCTACATC
>DATIGZ010000111.1:0-13649 GCA_035481255.1 Sphingomonas sp.
AGGGTATGCCGACCGGGCCGAGCAGCTCCTTGGCGCGATATTCGGGAATGACGCCCGAAGGCAGGTCGAGGGCCACCGGCGCCGCATCGGTACGGGCGAAGCCGCGCTCCGCAAGCCTGTTCAAATGCCGCAGCGCGCGGAAAGCGCGGTCGGGCGAGGGGAAATAGGGGACGCCGATCGCGCGCAGCCCCTCGATATAGTCGGCCGGTACCTCGGCACCGTCGTCGATCCCGGCGAAGATCACCGGCTTTTGCGGATCGAGTGCCTTCACCGCGTCGATGATCGCCGGGAATTTGCGCGCAGAGGTTTCGGCGTCGGTTTGGATGATGCCGAACACCAAAGCCGCGAAATTGTCGTCGGCGAGCAGCGGGATCAGCGTGCGGCGGTACAGGTCCGGATCGACCAGCGCCTGCGCCGTCAGGTCCATCGGGTTGGAGACGGGGATGAAATCGGGAATCGAGGCCCGCATGGCATCCGCCGTCTCCCCGGCCATCGCGGGAAGTTCGAGGCCGATCGCTTCGGCGAGATCAAGGGTCAGGGCCTTGAACGCGCCCGATTCGGTAAGGACCGCGGTGCCGCCCGCGCGGACGGGCTTGGCGCGCACCGCCAGCTCGATGACATCGCCCAGTGCCTCGAGGCTGTCGACCAGCACCACGCCCGCGCGCTCGACCTTGGCCTTCATCAGCTGCCAGTCGCCCGCCATCGCGCCGGTATGCGTCGCCGCGCTTTCACGCGCGGCGCTCGACGTGCCGGGGTGCAGCAGCACGATCGGCTTGCCTGCCGTGCGCGCCCTTTGCGCCAGCGCGAGGAACCGCGCGGGCTTGCGGAATTGTTCGACGATCATCGCGATCGCCGGGGTCGCCGGGTCATCGATCAGATGCTCGACATAGTCCTCGACGCCGCTTGCGGCCTCGTTGCCGGTCGAGACCGAGACGGTGATGCCCAGGCCCTTGCCCATCAACGTGGTGCCCAGCACGACCGCCATCGCGCCCGACTGGCTGACGATGCCGACCGCGGGCTTGTCCGTAAGGTCGAGCACCGGCGCCTCGACGAAGGTGAGCGGCACGCCTGCGGCATAATTGACCATGCCGAGGCAGTTCGGGCCTTCCACGACCATGCCATGCTCTGCGGCGATGCGCGCGACCTCGGCCTGCGCGGCCAGCCCTTCCTCACCACCCTCGGCGAACCCGGCCGAGAAGATGATCGCCGCGCCGACGCCGCGCGCGGCGAGTGCCTGCACCGCGGGCAACACCGCCGCGCCAGGGATCGCCAGCACCGCGGCATCAACCCCGTGCGGAAGCTGATCGATCGCGTTCAGGCATTTACGCCCGTCAATCTCGCCCCGCTTGGGATTGATCAGATGGATGTCGCCGGCATAGCCGTGCCGCTCGAGATTGCGCAGCACCGAATTGCCGAGCGCGCCGGGAGTCGGCGAAGCGCCGACGATCACGACCGAACGCGGGGTGAGAAGGCGGGAGAGGTCGGGCATGGCTTGTCGTCCGTCAGGCTGGGGCAGGCAAGCGCGCGAAGCCGGGGGGCCGAAGGGAGGGGGACCTTCCGGCTTCGCTCGCAGTCAACGGGGCGCGAGTGCGCCCCGCTCAGGTGATCACGCCTTCACGCGATCCTTGTCGTAGGCGCCAAGGCCCGGCTTGTAGCTCTTCTCGTCGATGAACTGGCGGATGCCTTCCTTGCGTCCGGCATTATCGTAGCTGTTGGCGGCTTCCTGCGCGCGGACCAGATAGTCCTCGGCGTCGTCATAGCTCATCACGCCGACCCGCTTCATCGCGTCCTTGGTGGCCTTGAGCGCCACCGGGTTCTTGGCGAGCAGCACGCTGGCGACCTCGGTGACGCGATCCTTGAGCTGCGCAAGCGGCAGCGCCTCGTTCACCAGTCCCCACTCGACCGCGGTCTTGCCGTCGATATTCTCGCCCATCATCGCGTGGTACATCGCCTTGCGGAAAGGCATCAACTCCTGCGCCACCTTGGTCGCGCCGCCGCCCGGCAGGATGCCCCAGTTGATCTCGGACAGGCCGAACTTGGCTTCTTCCGCAGCAAAAGCGAGGTCGCACGAGAAGAGCGGGCCGTAGCCGCCGCCAAAGCACCAGCCGTTGACCATCGCGATCGTCGGCTTCTGGTACCAGCGCAGGCGGCGCCACCAGCCATAGCTTTCGCGCTGTGCCTTGCGCGTGCCGGCAAGCCCCTCAGCCTCGGTCTCGCGGAAATACTCCTTGAGGTCCATGCCCGCGGTCCACGCCGGGCCTTCGCCCGACAGGACGAGCACGCCGACATCGTCGCGATATTCGAGAAGGTCGAGCACCTCCATCATGTCGCGGTTGAGCGTCGGGCTCATCGCGTTGCGCTTGTCGGGGCGGTTGAAGCGCACCCATGCGATGCCGTTCTCGACGTCGTAGGCGACGACGCCGTTGCTCGAAGTCTCGGTCATAGTCTCAGTCCTCGTTCTGCGCGTGCCGCGCTCATTCCACGATGTAGAAATCGATGATCACATGATCGGGCATGCGGATGCCGCGACCGACGAAGGTTCTGGTCCGCAGCCAGGCGTGCGCGCCCGGCGGCGGATCGAAGATGGGCGTTGCCCGGAAGTAATAGGCGGCGGGGTCGACCTTCTCGCCGCGCGCCAGTTGCTCGGTAACCTGAGGACTCGCGATGCGGACGCCGACATTGTGGACGCCGATCACCGTGCCGTCGGCGGCCTTCAGGAAATAGCGTGCCTCGACGCGGGTCACCCCGCCGGGAAGGATGGTCTGCCAGTCGCCGCCGCCGGCCAGAACCTCGCCGGTCAGGCGCGGGCCGGTGACCTTGCCACCGGTGATCGGGATGAAGCGCTTGCGCCCGCCGTCGATCTCGCCCTGTTCGATCGGGGCCGCGACCTCGACCCGTGCCGAGAAGCCATAGGTCAGGGCCGGCGCCGGGGCGGACTGGCCCGAAGCGAGGCCAGTCCCGGCGATCAGCGCCGCAGCGAGGGGAGGGGTGAGGCCGCCCATCGGATCAGATCGGATAATGGCCGGGTTCGGTCTCGATCGTGATCCAGCGCAACTCGGTAAAGCTGTCGATCCCGGCCTTGCCGCCGAAGCGGCCATAGCCCGATGCCTTGACCCCGCCGAACGGCATCTGCGCCTCGTCATGCACGGTCGGGCCGTTGACGTGGCAGATGCCCGACTTGATCTGACGGGCGACCTTCAGGCCGCGCGCGGTGTCGCGGGTGAATACCGATGCCGACAGGCCGTACTCGGTGTCGTTGGCCAGCTCGATCGCATGCGCTTCGTCGCGGGCGCGAACCACGCCGACGACGGGGCCGAAGCTCTCGTCGCGGAACAGCTTCATGTCCGGCGTCACCTTGTCGATGACATGGGCGGGCATCAGTACGCCATCGGCTTCGCCGCCATTGACCTGAACCGCGCCATTGGCGAGCGCGTCGTCGATCAGCGACTTCACATGATCCACGGTCTTGCGGTCGACCACCGCGCCGAGCGGGGTCTTGCCCTCGCGCGGGTCGCCGACCGGCATGGTGCCGACCTTGGCGGCGAACTTCTCGACGAACGCGTCGGCGACCGCGTCGACGACGATGATCCGCTCGGTCGACATGCAGATCTGGCCTTGGTTCATGAAGGCACCGAACGCCGCGGCCTTGACCGCTTCGTCGAGGTCGGCGTCCTCGAGCACCAGCATCGGCGCCTTGCCGCCCAGCTCGAGCAGCACGGGTTTGAGGTGCCCGGCGGCGCGCTGGGCTATGATCTTGCCGACCGCGGTCGATCCGGTGAAGTTGATGCGGCGAATATGCGGGTTGTCGATCAGCGCGCCGACGATCTCAGGGGCGTCCTCGGGCGCGTTGGTGACGATGCTGACCGCGCCTTTGGGTAGCGCCTCGTTGAACGCTTCGGCGATCAGGCTGTGCGTGCGCGGGCATTGCTCGCTCGCCTTGAGCACCACCGTATTGCCGCAGGCGAGCGGGGTGGCGACGGCGCGGGTGCCTAGGATGATCGGTGCGTTCCACGGTGCGATGCCCAGCATCACGCCGACCGGCTCGCGGATCGCCATGGCGATGCAGCCGGGCTTGTCCGAGGGGATGACCTCGCCGCCGATCTGGGTGGTCAGTGCCGCGGCCTCGCGGATCATGCCGACGGCGAGCATGTGATTGAAGCGGGCCCAGCCTTCGGTCGCGCCGATCTCGCCCTTCATCGCCTCGACAAATTCATCGACTTTGGAGGCGAGCGCGTCGGCCGCCTTGTTGAGCGCGGCGCGGCGCGCATTGGGGCCGAGCGCGGACCAGGCGGGGAAGGCGGCGGCGGCGGCTTCGACCGCGGCGTTGGCGTCCGCGACGGTCGCCGCCTGCGCTGTGGTCGCAACCTCGCCGGTCACGGGGTTCAGTCGAGTGAAGGTGTTGCCGGGTGCCGGCGGTGCAATGGTGGCCATAGCGCCTCTCCTGATTATTGTTATGAGATATAACCTAAAGGCTGCCGATGCAAGCGCCTTCGTCGCACCTCAGACCGGAAGCGCCGAGGCCGGGGAATCCGGCGGAAATACGAGGATTTCCGACGCGATGACGGTTGCGCTCTCCGGTGGAAGGGACGTTGCGGCCCAGGCCGCGCAGTCGACGAATTTGGCGATCAGCGCCGAGTCGGCCAGCGGCCGCTCGGGGTGGCCGGCCGCCTGCATCACGCTGTGAACGCGCCGCGTGCCGTCGCGCAGGATGATGGCAAGCGACCCGCTCGCCGCCTGCGCGCGGGTCCATTCCGGATTGCGCACCTCGAACACGCTCTCCGCCAGCGCACGGGTTGGCAGATCGGCGATCCGCGCGGGCAGAAAGCTTGCCAGCGTGACCTCACCGTCGATCAGCGCGGTCGCGACGGTGTAGGGGATGCTGAACTTCGCCTCGATCGCACGGGCAGGGGCCGCCTTTACGGGCTGAGGGCGGATCAGCATCTCCTGAATCGGTCCCGTCTCCGCCTCGATCCGCTCGATTGCGGCGAGGTCGAGCCCCGTCCGCAGTACCAGCGCGGCCTCGATATAGGGATGCGTGCCGCGGCAGGCGGGCCATGGCTTGAAGCTGACCAGATCCGCCAGAAAGCGTTCGCCCAGCCCGTTGAGCAACGTCTCTCCGGGCGGCCCCCCGCCATAGATCGCGAAGAACCCTGCCTTGCCCTCAAGCGGTTCAGCGAAGGCGCGGGCGCCCGCGCGTGCAAGCAACGCCGCCTCGACCGCCGCGCGTGCCACAAAGCCTTCGCGCACCCCGCGCATCGGCGACGCGGCGTCGTATTTGATCTCACTGGGGTAGCTGCCTTGGACCAGCGCCAGCCCCATCGCGTCGCGGATGCCGTTGGCGTCCAGTCCGATCAGCTTCGCGCACGCCGCCGCGCCCGCGATCAGGTTGACCAGCGGTGGCGGATACCAGCCGCCCTCCTCATAGGCGCGCGCGGGCGCCAGCGAGAGACGGCACGCCAAGTCGCTGCCCGCCGCCATCGCGGTGAGGAAGTCGGCGAAACGGATCGCGGGATCGGCATCGGCGAGCGCGAGCAGCGCGGGGACGAGCGCCGCATTGGGGTGAGCGGGGCCGGCATCGAACGTATCGCCGAAGTCGAGCGCATGGGCCAGCGCGCCATTGGCCAGCGCCGCCAGCGAGGGCGTGCTGCGTGCCGCGAATCCCAGCAGCCGCGCGGGGCCGCGCGTGGTCAGCGCATGCGTGCGATAGGGCAGCGCATCCTCGCCCAGCCCGCTTGCGCCCAGCATCACCCCCAGCGCGTCGAGCAACGCGCGCCGCGTCGCGTCCACCGTCGTGGGGGGCAGGGCGTCGAAGGTCAGCGTCGCGAAATGCGCCGCGATCTCCTGCGAAATTGCTTTATGCCAAAACATTTCTTGCAAACGCTTTCATCGGGATTATCCCGAATGCAAGCGAAAAGGAGAGGGCGATGGCGCGGAAGGCGATTCTGGCGACGGCGATGCTGGCGGTCGCGTGGCCGCAGCAAGCGGTTCCGGCGCAACAGGTCGCGGGCGACACGCTTCCCGGCGGCGCGCGCTGGGCGGCGGAGGTTCCGGCCAGCTGGAACGGGACGCTATTGCTCTACAGCCGCGGCTATTCGCCCAATGTCGGCAATCCCGATGCCGCGCCGAAGCAGCATCGTCAGGCGCTGCTCGACGCGGGCTACGCCATCGCCGGATCGGATTATGGCAGCGGAGGTTGGGCAATCGAACAGGCGGTGCCTGCGCAGCGCGCGACCATCGCCGCCTTCGCCGCGAAGCACGGCAAGCCGAAGCGGGTGATCGCATGGGGCAGCTCGATGGGCGGTCTCGTCAGCACCGCGCTCGCCGAAGCGAAGGGCAGCGGGATCGATGGCGCCGCGCCGCTCTGCTCCTCGATCGGCGGCGCGCTGGGCATGATGAACATGGCGCTCGACGGCGCCTATGCCTTCCGCGCCCTGATCGCGCCGGACAAGGGTATTCGCGTCACCGGCATCGACGATGACCGCGTCAACGGCAAGCGGGTCGGGGATGCGCTGGCGGAGGCGGTGAAGACCCCGCAAGGTCGCGCCCGCGCCGCGCTGGCGGGCGTTCTCGCCGGCATCCCGGGCTGGACCAGCCGCGACAAGCCCCGGCCCGCCGCGGCCGACCACGCCGCGCAGGCCGATGAGATCGCCCGTGCCTTCGTGATGGGCGTCTTCCTGCCCCGCACCGATCAGGAAAGGCGCGCGGGCGGCGCCTTCTCGTGGAACACCGGCATCGACTATCGCGTCCAGCTCGCCCGCTCCGGCCGCCGTGCGATGATCGAGGCACTCTATCGCGACGCCGGTCTCCGGCTCGATGCGGATCTCGCCACGCTCAACGCCGGAAAGCGCATCGCCGCGGATCCGCGCGCGGTGGCCTATATGCGCGCGCATTACACCCCCAACGCGCGGCCGCTCGTGCCGTTGGTCGCGGTGCAGACGATCGGCGACGGGATGACCGCGCCCGCGCTCCAGCGCGGCTATGCCGAGGCGGCGAGGGGCGATGTCCGGAGTTTCTACACCAACGGCGCGGGTCATTGCGCCTTCGACACCGCGACGGTGATCGCGACGATCCGTTATCTCGACGCGCGTATCGCCACCGGCAAATGGCCGCGGACCCCTGCGGCCTTCGTGCCTCATACCCCCGCGCCGATGCTGCGTCCGTGCTGGCGCGGGGGCAGGTGCCGCTAGGCGGCTAGAGGCCCTTGCGCTCGAGTGTCCACTTCGGGTTCGAGCACAGTCTGCAATCGGTGCCGGTGAAGGTTTTGGCCGCCTTTTCATCGCCGCGCAGCTGCCATTCGAGCCAGTCGACCGAGAAACGCGCGACGTCGCCGCCATTGGCCTCGCGGAAGGTGCCGCCATGGCCGACCGGCGCGTCGAGCATCGCGACCGGGACATGGGCGATACGCTTGTAATCGTCGCTGCCGTTGACCCACGCGACGTCGAGCTTGCCGCCGAGCACGTAGAGCACCGGTGTATGCAGCTTGCCCAGCAGCGACTTGTCGACCGTCATGCCCTTGATCGGGTTGGTGCCGTCGGTGAACACGCCGCTATTGTGGACGATCACGGTCTTGATGCGCGGATCGGCGCCCGCCTGGATCGCCTGCAGCCCGCCGCAGCTATGCCCCGCGACCGCGATTTTCGCGGTGTCGATGCGGCCCTTATAGGGGCTGCCTTCACGCCCGTTCTCGGCGATCGCCCAGTCGATCCCCGCAAGCACATCCTTGTAGCTGGTCGCCACCCCCTGCCGCGTCTCGACTCCCCCGTCGGTGGGGCGGGGGGGCAGCTTCTCGGCGCCCGGGCCGCTCAGGATCCTGCCCGGTGCGATGGCGAGGTAGCCGTGCGAAGCAATCTGCGCGAGGTGGTGGCGTGCGCTGGCGCCGTCGTCACGGCAGCCGCCATTGCCCCATACCAGCACCGCGAGCTTCTTGTCCTTCAGCGCGGCCAGATCGCGGGGGCGATAGATCGCATGGCTGGGCAGCGTCGGGGCGACTTCCTTGAGGGCGGGGTAGGGACCGGTACCCGGCGTATCGGGCATGCTGGCAAAGGCGGCACGGCTGTCGGCGTCGCGTTTCGCCTGCTCCTCGACTCCCGGCGTGCCCGGCGCGACCTGTGCCAGCGCGGTGCCGCCAAGCAGCGCGATTCCCAGCGCAAATGTCCCGATCCGCATCATTCCTCTCCCAAGTTGTTATGCGGTAAAGCTAACTCGGGTTGGGTCTTATGCAAGCCCTTTCATGCGCTTTCGCGAGCGATGACGCGAAAGCCGACATCGATGCGCGGTTCGATCGCTTCGCCCGCCGCGCGGGCGCGCAACACGCGCATGACCTCGCGCGCGATGCGCGCGCCGTCGACGTCGACCGAGGTGATGGTCGGGCGCATATCCCCGGCCAGCCGCAAATTGCCGAATCCGGTCACGGCGAGCTGATCGGGCACCCGGATGCCCGCGGCCTGCGCCTCGACGATCAGGCCCTGCGCGATCCAGTCCGACCCGCAAACCACGACGTCGGGCTGTTCGGACAGGTCGCCCAGCCCGCGATAGGCAAGGCGTCCCTGACCGAAGTGACTGGGAACATTGACTTCCAGCCGGGTCGGCTCGGGGCCGCCGTCATGGATCCAGCGGGTGATGAACCCGCCGGCGCGCCGTTCCGAGCGGGTCGAGCGCGGTACGACAAGGTGCGGGCGCCGGTATCCGCGCTGCCGCAGGAAGCGAGCCATCTCCTCTCCGGCTGCGCGGTGGGAGAAGCCGACCGCGACATCGATCGGGTCCTCGGGCAGCCCCCAAGTCTCGATCACCGTGATCCCGGCCGATCGCAGCCGCTGGCGCATCTCTTCGTCGGAAACGATACCGGTCAGAATGATTGCGTCGACTCGCCGTGCCAGCGCCATGTTGATCTCGCGCGTCAGCCGGTGATTGTCGGGGCCGGTCAGCGCGAGCATCACGCTGTTTCCGTCGCTCGCCAGTTCGTCGATCATCGCTTCGACCGTGTCGTTGAAGATCGACTGGGCGATGTCGGGCACCAGCGCGGCGATCAGCCGGCTGCGGCTCCCGGCCAGCGCGGTTGCCGCCAAATTCTGGACATATCCGGTTTTTTCAATTGCTTCCCTGATGCGCGCGCCGGTCGCCGCTGCCACCACCTCGGGGCTGTTGAGATAGCGTGAGACCGTCGCGGCGGAAACGCCCGCCATTGCCGCCACATCGTCCAACCGTGGATTTCGCCCTGCCATGCCGTCACCCCTACACCTGAAATTGCGAAAATCGCAAAAGCTTCTTGCAAGCGCTTTCATGCGGGCGTAACAAGATTGTTATGACGCATGACTTCGATCCGCTTCAGCCGGAGACGTTCGACAGCGCTAACGGAGAGTATGCCGAGCTTCGCGCCCGGTGCCCCGTGGCGCACAGCGACGCATGGGGCGGCTTCTGGGCCCTGATGAAACACGACGACGTCGCGGCGGCCGCCGCGGACTGGCAGACCTTCATCACCTCGCAGCAAAACGTCGTGCCCAAGGTGGCGTTCACCGGCCGCCGCCCTCCGCTGCATCTCGATCCCCCCGAGCACACCCCCTATCGCCGCGCGATCGCGCCCCTGCTGACCGAGCGCAAGGTCGCGAAGCTGGAGCCGGTCGTGCGGCGGATTTGTCGCGAGCTGCTGGCTCAGATGGTCGCAAACGGGGGCGGGGACGTGGTCGCCGACTTTTCCGCGCACATGCCGATCGCGGTGTTCGCGAACTGGATGAACCTCGCGCCGGACGCGGTCGCGGAACTGACCCGCGTCGGTCAGCGCTACAATATCGCGGTCCAGTCGAACGACATCGACTCGACCAAGGAATCGAGCCTCGTCCTCTACGACATGGCGCGCGGCATCGTCGCCGACCGTAAGGCCAGCCCGCTGCCGGTGGACGAGGATGTGACGAGCGCGCTGCTCGCCACCCGTGTCGACGGCGAACCGCTGCCGGAAGAGATGATCGTCGGCACGATCCGTCAGGTGCTGGTGGTCGGCATCATCGCGCCCAGCGTGATGATCGGATCGATCGCGGTGCATCTTGGCCGTGACCGTGCGCTGCAAAGTCGGCTGCGCGCCGATCCGGCGCTGGTCCCGGCCGCGACCGAGGAGTTCCTGCGCCTCTACACACCCTATCGCGGCTTCGCGCGTACCGCCGTCCGCGATGTCACGATTCGCGGTCGCACCATCCCGGCGGGCGAGCCGATCGCGCTCGTCTATGCCTCGGCCAATCGCGACGAGGAGGTGTTCGAGGCGCCGGAGGAGTTTCGCATCGATCGCCCGAACATGCGGGACTCGGTCGCGTTCGGCCGGGGGCCGCATATGTGCGTCGGCGCCGCGCTCGCGCGGCTCGAGCTTCAGGTGGCGATCGAGGAGCTGCTCGCCGCCGCCCCCGGCTTCGCGCTCGCGGGTGAGCCCAAGCCCACCCGCTTCCCCGAGATCGGCGCGCTCAGTGTGCCGGTGATCTTCGAGGGGGCAGCGGCATGACGCATGTCTTTCTCGCCGCGGGTGATCTTGCCCCCGATCGCGACAATTACGACGAGAGCTACGACGCCACGCGCGACGTGCTGCGCGCCGCCGACATCGCCTTCGCCCAGCTCGAGACGAGCTTCGCGGAGAAGGGCGTACGGCTTCCGCAGGCGCGTCACGCGGTGCTGGCGCGGCCCGATGGTGCCGACGCGCTGGCGCGGGCGGGGTTCGACCTCATCTCGATGGCCGGCAACCATGTACTCGACTGGGGCAACGACGCCTTTTTCGAGACCAGGGCCAATCTTGAGCGGGCGGGGCTGAAGACGGTCGGCGCGGGCGCCAATATCGCCGAAGCGCGCCGCCCGGTCCGGTTCACGCTGGGCGACGGCACCACGGTTGCGGTGCTCGCCTATTCGAGCATCCTGCCGCACAGCTATTGGGCGGACGAGCGCCGTCCGGGCTGCGCGCCGATGCGCGCGCACACGCTGTACGAGCAGATCGAGCATGACCAGCCCGGCACGCCGGCGCGCATCCACACCTTCCCGCACCGCGAGGATCTGGCAGCGCTCGAAGCCGATATCCGCTCGGCCAAGGCGGAGGCGGACCTGGTGTTCGTCTCGCTCCACTGGGGTATCCATTTCGTGCGCGCGGCGATCGCCGACTATCAGCGCGACGTGGCGCGCGCCGCGGTCGCCGCTGGAGCCGACGCGATCCTTGGCGGTCACGCTCATATCCTCAAGGGCTGCGAACTGATCGACGGCGCGCCGGTCTTCTATTCGCTGTGCAACTTCGCCACCGACCTTGCGATGGACGAGGCGCATGCCGCGTCGAAGAGCTTCAACGAGATTCGCGTGCTCGCCGAGGAATGGGAACCCGATTTCGAGAGCCTCTACAATTTCCCCAAGGCGTCGCGCTTGTCGATGGTCGCGCGGATCGAGATCGCGAACGGCAGGATCGTCCGCTCGGGCTTCCTGCCGCTCTACATCGATCGCGACGCCATTCCCCGCTTCGTCGAGCGCGGCAGCGAGCGCCACGCCGAAGTGGTCGATTACATGGCGGCCGTGACCGCCGAGGCAGGGCTCAACGCCCGCTACCGCGTGGAGAGTGACATGGTTGTGCTGGAGACCGCGGCGTGAGCGGGGGAAAGAGCGCGAGCGCGTTCCCGCTGGAAGGCTATGTCTTCCTCTATCTGATCGCCTATCTGCCCAACGTCATCATCACCAAACTGGTGACGTCGACCCCGCATCCGGGCCTTGGCCGCCCGCTGACCGGGCTTGAGACGTTGCCCGCCTCGCTGATCATCAGCACGGTGCTGACCTATCTCTTCATCTGGTGGGCGGGCTGGCACAAGGACGCGCATGGCGTGATGGTGCTCGGCCGGCGGATTCCGGTGCCGACCAAATACACCTTCTTCTCCGGGATCGGCACCGCGCTGGTGCTGTTCACCGTGCCGCTGTCCTTCACCTTCGAAGGCGTCAGCATCCCGTTCATCCAGCTGTTGATGCGCGGCGACATCCTGCTCATCGCGCCGCTGGTCGACATCGCGTTCGGCCGCCGCGTGCGCTGGTGGAGCTGGGTCGCGCTGGTGATGGTGCTCGCGGCGATGGTCATCACGCTCAAGGACCGCGGCGGGCTTTATCTGCCCCCACTCGCGATCCTCACGGTGGTTCTCTACACTGTCGGCTACTTCATCCGCCTCGCCGTGATGACCAAGGTGTCGAAGAGCGGAGATCCCGCTTCGGTCCGCCAGTATTTCGTCGAGGAAAAGGTGTTCGCGCTGCCGCTGTCGGTGGCGATCCTCGCCGCGATCTCCGCCTCGGGCATCGGCAGCCAGTCGGGCGCACTCAGCTGGGGCTTCCTCTCGGTATGGTTCGACCCGGTGATCTGGCCGCTGCTCGGCATCGGCGTGACGCTCACCATCGTCTCGGTCTTCGCGATCATCATCCTGCTCGACCCGCGCGAGAACGCGTATTGCGTGCCGCTCGAACGCGCCGCCAGCCTCGTCGCGGGTGTCGGCGGCGCGCTAATCCTCGCCTGGGTCTGGGGCCTGCCACATCCACGTCCGGCCGAGTTAACCGGCGCCGGAATCCTGATCGCCGCCATTGTGTTGCTTTCGCTTGCCCCGCGCTTCGCCGACCGGCCCGCCCGATCGGCGCGCGCGGAGACCACCTGACCAACATTCGATCATTCGAACCGCAGGAACATGCGGGAAGAGGAGAGGGAAACCATGAAGACCATCATCACACGCAATGCGTCCGCGCTGCTCGGTCGCACCGCGCTCGGCGCGCTCGCATTCGGCATCGCCATGCCCGCTTTCGCGCAGGAGGAGCCCACGCCGGCCGCCGAGGAAGCCGCGCCCGCAGAGGTCGTCGTCACCGGCAGCCGCATCCGCGGCATCGAGCCGGTCGGTTCGGCGGTGATCGGCATCAGCGCGGAGCAGATCCGGGACGAGCCGGTCGTCTCGACCAACGAGTTGCTGCGCCGCGTGCCGCAGGTCGTCTCGCTCGGGGCGAACCGCGCGGGCGGCAGCGCCCAGAACGGCGCGGCCAACGCCACCCGCGGCGCCGGCATAAACCTGCGCGGGCTTTCGACCAACGCGACGCTGCTGCTCTATGACGGCAAGCGCTTGCCTCCGATGGGAACGCAGGGCCAGTTCACCGATCCCTCGGTCATCCCTTCGATCGCGCTTGGCGGGGTCGAGGTGGTCGCGGACGGCGCCTCGGCGATCTACGGGTCGGACGCGGTCGCGGGCGTGGTCAATCTGATCCTGCGCAAGAACTTCTCGGGCCTCGAGGTGCGCGGCCGCTACGGCATGACCGAGGGCGACTATCGCGAGTATCAGGTCGCCGCGCTCGGCGGCCACAAATGGCAGGGCGGCTGGATCACGCTCGCCGCCGAATATTCTAAGAACGATCCGCTCTACGGCAGCGAACTCGGCTTCTATCAGAACGACAATCGCGCGCGGGGCGGACGCGATCTGCGGGTCACCAACTGCAACCCCGGCACGATGACGATCAGCGGAACCACCTACGCGATTCCGGCGGGCGGCGTGACCGGTGCGAATGCCGGCGCGCTGCTGCCGGGCACGCGCAATCTGTGCTTCTACGACGGCGCGCTGGAAGTGATCCCCGATCAGGAGCGCGTGAGCGTCGTCGCGGGCGCAAGCCAGGAGATCGGTGATTTC
>DATIGZ010000112.1:0-4427 GCA_035481255.1 Sphingomonas sp.
CCGCGGCCATGTCCACGACCTTCACGCTCGATACCTCGACCAGCCGCGCGCACCCGACTCCGGCGCCGATGAAGCGGTTGACCGTGCCCGCCATTCAAGGGCGCAAGGGCAAGGATCCGGTGGTTATGCTGACCGCGTACACCGCGCGGATGGCGCAGCTGCTCGATCCGCATTGCGACGTGCTGCTGGTCGGCGACAGCCTTGGGCAGGTGATCTATGGCCTGCCGTCGACGCTGGCGGTGACGCTGGACATGATGTGCGCGCATGGCGCCGCGGTAGTGCGGGGCAGCTATCATGCGGTCGTGGTGATCGACATGCCGTTCGGCAGCTACGAAGCCAGCCCCGAGCAGGCCTTTGCTTCGGCATCGCGTATTCTGGCCGAGACCGGCGCTGCCGCCGTCAAGCTGGAAGGCGGCGAGGCGATGGCCGAGACGGTCGCGTTCCTCACCCGCCGGGGCATCCCGGTGATGGGCCATATCGGACTGACCCCGCAGGCGGTGAACGCGCTGGGCGGCTATGGCGCGCGCGGGCGCGGCAATGCGGAATATGCCAAGATCATCGGCGACGCGAAGGCGATCGCCGAGGCCGGCGCCTTCTCGATCGTCGCTGAGGGGGTGGTCGAAACGCTGGCGAACGAGATCGTCGCCGCGGTCTCCTGCCCGATCATTGGCATCGGCGCGTCGAACCAGTGTGACGGGCAGGTGCTGGTCACCGAGGACATGCTGGGCATGTTCGAGCGTACTCCGCGCTTCGTGAAGAAGTTCGACGATCTGGCTGGCCGCATTTCCGCCGCGGTTGAAACCTATGCCACCGCGGTGCGCGACAGGAGCTTCCCCGGCGACGAACAAGTCTATAAGCCCAAGGACTGATCCGCTTTCGTTTCCCGGAGACCGCGGCTAAGGTCCGCGCCCGAAATCCCTTTCCCCGATGGAGTGACCCTTGGCGCTGAGCCCGCAAAGCAACGAAGCCTTTCTGCGCGAGGTCGATGAAGAGCTGCGCAAGGATCAGGCGTTGCACGTCTGGCAGAATTACGGCCGCTGGATCATCGGCGCGGTGGTGGCCGGGCTGATTGCCTTTGGCGGCTGGCTCTACTGGCAGAGCCATAGCGACCAGCGCCGGGGCGAAGAGGGCGAGAAGCTTAAGGCGGCCGTCAAGGCGATGAACGAGAACAAGGCGCAGGAAGCTGAAGCTCCGCTCAAGGAACTGGCCGCGTCGAGTTCTTCCGGATTTAACGCGACGGCGCGCTTCGCGCAGGCGGACGCGCTGCTGGCCAAGAACGACCTGAAGGGTGGCGCTGCGATTCTGGCTGCGATCGCCGCCGACACCGGCGTGCCGCAGGAATTCCGCGATCTGGCGCTGATCCGTCAGACCGCCGCCGAATATGATTCGCTGAAGCCCGATCAGGTGGTCGCGCGGCTCGGCTCCATCGCGGTGAAGGACAGCCCGTGGTTCGGCAGTGCCGGCGAGATGGTCGCGATCGCGCAGTTGCGGATGGGCAAGCGCGCCGAGGCTGGCAAGCTCTATGCCGAGATTTCAAAGACGAATGGCGTGCCGCAGGCAATCCGGACGCGTTCGCTGCAGATGGCGGGCGTGTTGGGTGTCGATGCCGTTCCGAACGATGGTGAGGACAAGAAGGCGAAATGATGAAGTCGGTTCGGGTTCCCGTCGCTATGGCGGCGCTGGTGGCGCTCAGCGCTTGCGGCATTTTCAAGGGCGGCGACAAGAAGACGCCGGTGCTGGGTCAGCGCGTGCCGATTCTGGCGGCGGAGACGAGCATCGTCGCCGATCCCACGATCGCCGAGGTGCAGGTGGTGGTCCCGGCGGCCACGCCGAACGACGCATGGACCCAGCCGGGCGGCAATGCCGCCAAAGCGTTGGGCCATCTGGCGCTGAGCGAGACGCCGGCGCGCATCTGGTCCGCGAAGATTCCGGGCACCAGCGGCCGCACGCGCCTGGCCGCCGCGCCCGTGGTGGCGAACGGCACGCTGTTCGTGATGGATACCGAGGGCGCGGTTCACGCGTTCGACGCCGGGACCGGCGCGCGCCGCTGGCAGATTTCGACCGTCAAGGGGGAAGAGAATCGCCGTGCTGCCTTTGGCGGCGGCGTGAGCTTCGATGGCGGCCGCGTCTATGCGACCAACGGGCTGGGCGACGTGGTGGCGATCGACGCCGCCGCGGGCAGCGAAGTGTGGCGCAAGAAGCCGGGCGGCCCGCTGCGCGGCGCACCGAGCGTGGCGGATGGCAATCTGTACGTCGTGTCGCAGGACAACCAGCTGTTCGCGCTCTCCGCCGCGGACGGCAATATCGTCTGGACCCAGTCGGGAACGCTGGAATCGCAGGGCGTGTTCGGCGCCGCCGCGCCCGCCGTCGCGCAGGGCACGGTGGTCGCGGGCTTCTCGTCTGGCGAGCTTAACGCTTATCGCTACGAGAATGGCCGCACGCTGTGGAGCGACACGCTGTCGCGTTCGACCATCTCGACTTCGGTTTCGAGCCTTGCCGATATCGATGCTGAGCCGGTGATCGATCAGGGCCGCGTCTATGCGGTCGGGCAGGGCGGGCGCATGGCGGCGGTCGAGCTCGCCAGCGGACAGCGCCTGTGGGAGCAGAATATCGCCGGCATCTCGACCCCGTGGATCGCGGGCGAGTGGCTGTTCGTCGTCACCGACGACGCGCGCCTTGTCGCGATCGCGCGCGGCACCGGAAAGGTCCGCTGGATCTCGCAGCTTCGTGCCTTCCGTGACGCGGAAGACAAGAAGGGTGCGATCACCTGGGTCGGTCCGGTGCTGGCAGGCAACAAGCTGTGGCTGTCCAACTCGCGCGGCGAGCTGGTGTCGGTCTCGCCCACCGACGGAAGCGTCGGCGCGACGATCGAGGGCAAGGATGCGGTGAGCCTGAGCCCCGTGGTCGCCGGGGGCGTGCTTTACGTCCTGAGCGATAAGGGTGAGATCACCGCCTATCGCTGAGCGCCGCGTTGGGATAGGAGGCCGGAATGTCCCGTCCCACCGTTGCGATCATCGGCCGGCCTAATGTCGGCAAATCCACGCTGTTCAACCGCCTTGTCGGTAAGCGTCTTGCGCTGGTCGATGACCAGCCGGGCGTGACCCGCGACCGGCGCGAGGGCGATGCCGAATTGCTCGGCGTGCCGTTTCGCATCATGGACACGGCAGGGTTCGAGGACGAGGATCCTGCGAGCCTGCCGGGTCGTATGCGCGTGCAGACCGAGGCGGCCGTTCGCGAAGCCGATGTCGCGCTGTTCATGATCGACGCGCGCGCGGGCATCACACCGCTCGATGAAGAGGTCGCGCGCTGGTTGCGCAGTTCGGGCACGCCGATCGTGCTGCTCGCCAACAAGGCGGAGGGACGCGCCGCCGAGCCCGGTATCCATGAGGCGATGGCGTTGGGACTGGGCGATCCGGTGCCCTTTTCCGCTGAGCATGGCGAGGGCATCGCCGATCTGTTCGAGGCTCTGCTGCCGTTCATCGATCGCGAGGAAGAGGCCGAGGACGACTCCGATGGCGAGGGGCCGCTCAAGCTCGCAGTCGTCGGCCGGCCGAATGCAGGCAAGTCGACGCTGATCAATCGCATGATCGGGCAGGATCGACTGATCACGGGTCCGGAAGCGGGGATCACCCGCGATTCGATCGCGATTGATTACGAATGGGAAGATTTCGAGGGTAACAAGCGCCCGATCCGCCTGATCGACACCGCGGGGATGCGTAAGCGCGCCAAGGTGCAAGAGAAGCTCGAGTCCATGTCGGTCGTGGACGCTTTGCGCGCGATCGACTTCGCCGAAGTGGTGGTGCTGCTGCTCGACGCGACCCGCGGGTTGGAGGTGCAGGACCTCAAGATCGCCGACAAGGTCCTCCAGGAAGGCCGTGCGCTGGTGATCGCGCTCAACAAATGGGACGTGGCCGAAAACGCCTCAAGCCTGTTCAACGGCGTCAAGAGCGCGCTCGACGAGGGGCTGGCGCAGGTTAAGGGTGTGCCGCTGCTCACCGTCTCCGCGGCGACGGGCAAGGGGCTGGACACGCTGATCAAGGTCGCGTTCGAGACGCGTGAGGCATGGTCGCGGCGCATCACCACCGGCCAGCTCAACCGCTGGTTCGAGCGCGCGATCGAGGCGAATCCGCCGCCCGCGCCCGGCGGCAAGCGGATCAAGCCGCGCTATGTGACGCAGGCCAAGACGCGTCCGCCGAGCTTCATCCTGTTCGGAACGCGGGTCGACCTGCTGCCCAAGAGCTACGAGCGCTATCTGGTGAACAGCATGCGCAAGGAGTTCGATTTCGGCGCGGTGCCGGTACGCCTGACGATGCGGCCGTCGAAGAACCCGTTCGACCGTGAGTGAAGCGACCCGGATCGACGCGCGCGGGCTGCGCTGCCCGTGGCCGGCGCTGCGGCTGGCGCGGGCGTTGCGAAGCGGAGCGCTG
>DATIGZ010000113.1:0-7284 GCA_035481255.1 Sphingomonas sp.
CCCCTCCGCTGGCTACTTGGTTCGCTGATCAGCTGGTCGTTCACCGATCACGCGCGCGCCCGTGCGCAGGTCGCGGGTGCGGAAGCTGATAGCCGCGCCGCGCTGGCCGAGTTCGACGGTACCGTGCTGCGCGCGCTGCAGGAGACCGAGACCGCGCTGTCGGCCTATGCCCGCACGCTCGACCGGCGCATCGCGCTTCAGGCCGCGCGCGACGCCGCGGAGAAGGCCGCGCGCATCGTCCGCGCGCAGCAGCGCGAGGGACAGGTCGACGGTCTCGTCCTGCTCGACGCCGAACGCAGCTTCGCCGAGGCGGAAGCCGAGCTGGCGGCGATCGACGCCGGGATCGCGGGCGCTCAGATCAACCTGTTCAAGGCGCTGGCGGGCGGGTGGGGGAGCGGGGCGGTCTCCTGATCGCTCCCCGCGCATTGATGCGTTCCGCGTCTGCTATAGGCTGCGCCCAGGCTTGAAAGGTAGCGGATTCAATTCTGTTTTATCTGACAATAGACAGGCCGATTTGAAGATGATACCGCTACCATCATAACGAGCGACAACGGTGTCGCCGGAACGGAGGGGAGGCGTGGCTTTGGCGCATCACGGGCGTGGCCTGAACGGCATTTCGGCGAAGCTCATGCGACTCGGTCTGGCTGCCGCCGCATTGTTCGCGATGACGAGTGCGCGGGCCGAGGATCTTCCCCGGCTGGAAACGCGTGACGGCAAGCACGCGCTGATCGTCGATGGCGCCCCGTTCCTGGTGCTGGGGGCTCAGGTCAACAACAGCAGCGCGTGGCCGGCGATGCTGCCCAAGATCTGGCCGATGGTGAACCGGCTCCACGCCAACACCGTTCAGGTGCCGATCGCGTGGGAACAGATCGAACCCAAGGAGGGCAAGTTCGACTTCTCCTTCCTCGATCAGCTGCTCAGGGAGGCGCGCGCCAACGACAAGCGTCTGATGCTCTTGTGGTTCGCGACGTGGAAGAACACCGCACCGGCCTATGCCCCGGCCTGGGTCAAGCTCGACAACAAGCGCTTTCCGCGCATGCTCAACGCCAAGGGGGAGGTGCATTACGCCCTGTCGCCCTTCGCCAAATCGACGCTGGAGGCGGACAGGCGCGCGTTCGTGCGGCTGATGGCGCATCTCAAGGCCGCGGACCCGCAGAACACCGTCATCACGGTTCAGGTGCAGAACGAGCCCGGCACCTACTCCAGCGCGCGCGACCATTCGCCCGAGGCGAACCGCCTGTTCGCCGGCCCGGTGCCGGATGCGGTGCGCAAGCGGTTCGGCAAGGGACCCGGCAACTGGACGGCATTGTTCGGTCGCGACGCCGAGCTCTACTTCCACAGCTGGGCGGTGGCTTCGTACATCGACAGCGTCGCGGCGGCGGGCAAGAAGGTGAAGGCGCTGCCGATGTACGCCAACGCCGCGCTGCCCGGTAACCCGTTCGACTGGCAGGATCCGAACACCTTCGCCTCGGGCGGCCCGTCGCCCGCGGTCATCGATATCTACGAGGCCGCCGCGCCCAGCCTCGACTGGGTGTCGCCCGATATCTACAATCCGGATCACAAGGCGTATCTCGGCTTCCTCGATCGCTATGCGCGCAAGGACAACCCGCTGTTCGTCGCGGAGACCGGCAACGCGCGTCATTATGCGCGCTACTTCTTCGCGACGATCGGGCGCGGCGCGATCGGCTTTTCGCCCTTCGGCATGGATGAGACGGGCTATTCCAACTACCCGCTCGGCGCGCCCAAGCTGGACGAGGACGCGGTCGCCGCCTTCGCCCGCAACTACGAACTGTTCGCGCCGATGCAGCGCGTCTGGGCCAGGGCCGCGGCGGCCGGAAAGGTATGGGGCGCCGCCGAGCCGACTGATCCCGCGGCCAAGTTCACGCAGGAACTGTATCTGGGGGGCTATACCGCCACCGTCACCTTCGGCCGCCCGCAATTCGGTTTTGATCCGCCAAAGGGCAATGCCTGGCCGTCGGGCGGGCTGGCCGTCGCCGAGCTGGGACCGGACGAATATCTCGTCGCCGGATTCAACGCGCGGATCGAGTTTGCTCGTCCGGCCACGGACAAGCGCCCGCTGCTCTTCGACCGGGTCGAGGAAGGCTATTACGACAAGGACAAATGGGTCTTCGTGCGCCGCTGGAACGGCGACCAGACCGACTATGGCCTGAACTTCACCGGCGCGAAGCAGGTGCTGCGGGTCAAGCTCGCCACCTATCGCTGAACAACAAGAATACCGGAGAGAGACGATGCGTATCGCCGCACTGCTGAGCGCCAGCATGATCGCGTTGACAGTCCCAGCCGCCGCGCAAAGCGGTGAGGGTTGGCGCAAGACCAGCACCGGCATCGTCGTCACCCCCACGGCCGGCGCCGAAAAGCATGTCGCGCTCGCGGTCTATGGCGACGGCCTGATCCGCGTCACCGAAAGCGACCAGGCGGCGCCCCGGCTGCCCGAAAGCCTTCAGGTGATCGCTGCGCCGGTCGCGCAGGGCTTTACCGTGACCGAGGCGAACGGCGAGGTCACGCTGGCAACCCCGGCGCTTTCGGCCACGGTGCGGCTGGCGGACGGCAATGTCTCGTTCCGCGATGCGTCGGGCAAGGCGATCCTCAGCGAAGCGGCGAGCGGCAGCTTCCGTCCCGCGCATGCCGAAGGGATCAACTATGCCGCGGTGACCCAGCGGTTCAACACGGGCACCGACGAGGGCTTCTACGGCCTCGGCCAGCACCAGAACGGCCAGTTCAACTATAATGGCGAGGACGTCGAACTCGCCCAGTATAACTTCGTCGTCGCGGTGCCGTTCGTCGTCTCGACGCGCAACTATGGCGTGCTGTGGGACAATAACGGCATCAGCCGCTTCGGGAATCCCAAGCCCTATGCGCTCGCCGGCGCGCCGGGCGACAGTTTGCGGGTCGAAGGCAAGGACGGCCGCCCCGGCTGGGACGCGCGTTATTATCTGGGCGACAAGCTTGCGGTCTCGCAGAGCGAGCAGGCGATCAACTATCAGCATATCCGCGATCTCAGGAACTGGCCGGCCGAAGCCAAGGCGAAGACCGTAGCGGCCGAGGGCGGACAGAATACAGCGGGCAACGCGGTCGAGACGCAGCGCGTCGAATGGTCGGCGAACATCACCGCGGACAAGGCCGGGCTGCACCGCTTCCGTCTCTACGGGTCGAGCTATTTCAAGCTCTATGTCGACGGCAAGCTGGTGATGGATCGCTGGCGGCAGAACTGGCACCCCTGGTACCATAATTTCGACGTGCCCATGGCTGCGGGTAAGCCGGTCGCGATCCGCATCGAATGGGAACCGAACGCCGGCTATCTGTCGCTCCACCACAGCGATCCGCTGCCCGAGGCCGAGCGCCGCTCGCTCACCCTGACCTCCGATCTCGCGCACGCGATCGACTATTATGTCGTCGCGGGCCGCGACATGGACGGGGTGATCGCGGGCTATCGCAAGCTCACCGGCAAGGCGGCGATGCAGCCCAAATGGGCTTATGGCTTCTGGCAGAGCCGGCAGCGCTACGACACGCAGAAGGAGATTCTAGATGTCGTGAAGACCTATCGCGACCTCAAGATCCCGCTCGATAATATCGTGCTCGACTGGCGCTACTGGCGCGACGACGACTGGGGCAGCCACCGGCTCGAGCCCCGGCGCTTTCCTGATCCCAAGGGGATGATCGACGCACTGCACAAGCAGCACGCCAACTTCATGATCTCGGTCTGGCCCAAATTCTATCCGACCACCGACACGTACAAGGAACTGGCGGCGGCGGGCGGCGTCTACACCCGCAACATCGCCATGGGGAACAAGGACTGGGTGGGCCCGGGTTACCTCAACACCGATTACGACCCCTATAACCCCAAGGCGCGCGAGATATTCTGGCGTCAGGTCCGGGAGCGGCTGGCGGTGTTCGGCGTCGATGGCTGGTGGCTCGACGCCAATGAGCCGGACATGCACTCCAACCTCTCGCCCGAGGAGCGTGCCTGGATCATGGGGCCGACCGCGCGCGGGCCGGGCGGCGAATATTACAACAGCTTCGCGCTCCCCCATTCGGAGAATGTCTACAAGGGGCAGCGCGCGATGCGGCCCGATGTGCGGCCGTACATCCTGTCGCGCTCGGGCTTTGGCGGTATCCAGCGCACCGGCGCGACGATCTGGTCGGGCGATGTCGCCAGCCGCTGGGACGATCTGCGCGAGCAGATTCCGGCGGGCATCAACTTCTCGATGACCGGCATTCCGAACTGGTCGCACGACATTGGCGGCTTCGCGCTGGAGGACCGGTTCACCAAGCAGGATCCCGCGCATCTCGATGAATGGCGCGAGCTCTATCTGCGCTGGTTCCAGTTCGGCGCGTTCACCCCGGCTTTCCGCAGCCATGGCGAGTTCCCGTATCGCGAGACCTACAACATCGCGCCCGCCGGATCGCCGGTGCGTGACGCGCTGATCCGCTACACCCAGCTGCGCTACCGCCTGATGCCGTACATCTACACGCTCGCCGCCGACACGTACCAGAAGGACGGCAGCATGATGCGCGGGCTGGTGATGGACTTCCCGGCCGATCCCAAGGTGCGCGATATCGGCGACCAGTATCTGTTCGGTTCTTCACTGCTCGTAACCCCGGTGACGGCGTTCAAGGCGCGTAACCGCGACGTCTATCTCCCCGCCGGAACCGACTGGTTCAACCTCGATAGCGGCAGGCGCGAACGCGGCGGGCAGGCCGTGAAGACCGATGCCCCGGCCGAGGTGATCCCCGTCTATGTCCGGGCGGGCAGCATCATCCCCACCGGGCCAGTGATGCAGTATACCGATGAAAAGCCGGACGCGCCGCTGACGATCCTCGTCTACCCCGGCGCGAACGGTACCTTCTCGTTGTACGAGGATGACGGCCGCAGCCATCAGTTCGAAAAGGGCGCGTTCAGCCGGATCCCCCTCGCCTATGATGACGCCGCCGGCACGCTCACGATCGGCTCGCGTCAGGGTGGCTATAAGGGCATGATTGCGAAGCGTCAGATCATCGTGCGCTGGATGAAGGACGGCAGCGGCATCGACGGTACCGATGGCCTTTCCGCGCCGCTCGCTTATTCGGGCCGCGCGCTCACCGTGAAGCGGCCCTAAAGGCCGCCACCCGCCGCCGGTGCGTGCCGGCGGCGGGCCCCCTCAGATGAGTACGCCGCCCTCGATTCGCAGCACCGGCACGAAGCCGCCGGGGCCGGGCGCAGGAAGCGTCAGCCGCAGCCCGGCATCGCTCCGCTGGAAGGCGAGCGAACCGCCGCCCAGCAACGTCACCCGCTCGACCGCGACGCCTGCAAGCGCTGCGATCGTCACTGGTGCCTCCGGCCAGTCCATCACCGCCGCGTAGAGCGCCCCGCCGCGGGTGGTGAAGCGGATGTCGGCGGTGGAGAAGGACGTCTCGTTTTCGTTGTGCATCCCCTCGCCGGTGCGCGCGGGGCCTTCGCCATAGCGGTGCCACGGCCGGCTGCCGTGGATGGCCTCATTGTTGACCGCCATCCAGCGCGCCATGCCGTCGAGCACCTTCTCCTCCTCATCATCGATGCTGCCGTCGCCGCGCTGGGGGATGGAGAGGAGGAGGTTGCCGTTCTTCGAAACCACGTCGAGCAGCCGCTGCACCACCTGCTTGGCGCTCTTGTAGCCCTTCCTCTCATAGAGGCCGCGGTCATAGTGCCAGTTGCCGATGCAGGTGCAGGTCTGCCACGGCTCGGCGCGGATCCCCTCGACAAAGCCGCGCTCGACATCGTCAGTGATCGCACGGCGCTGATCGGCGGAGAGCTTCTTGCCCGTCAGCACGACATCGACGGCGCCATTCGCGGCGATCGACTGGTTATAATAATGCGCCGCAGCCTCCAGCCCGAACCGCTCGAGCGGGAGTCCGTAATTGTCCATATAGACGAGGTCGGGCCGGTATTTCTCGACCAGCTCCTTCTGCCGCGCGAGCCAGTTGGGCGCGAAGCCGGGGTTGTTCGCGGGGACCGTTTCCAGCCATTGCCCGTCATGGGCGTCGTGCCAGGCGTTCATCGCCGCGATGCTGGCGATACCGTCGGGCGCGGCCATCGAGGGGCCGGTATAGAGAAGCTGCGGGTCCAGCCCCTCCCACCATTTGCCCTTGCCGTCCGCCTTGCGCAGGCGGAAGGCGTCGTAGCGTACCCCCTTCATCGGCCCTTCGGCGTCATAGCCATAGGCGGTCTGCCACCAGTGCCACGCGTGCGCACCATGGTTGGAGACGCCGAAGCGCAGCCCTGCCGCGCGCGCCGCGCGTTCCCAGGTGCCGACGATATCGCGCTTGGGGCCGGCGCGGGTGGTATTCCACGGCTGGTGGGAGCTGGCGAACATGTCGAGATTGTCATGGTGGTTCGCCATGGAGACGATGTATTTCGCGCCTGCCGCCTTGTACTTGGCCACCAACCTTTCCGGCTGCCACTTCTCCGCCTTCCAGCGCGGAATGAACTCCATGAAGCCGAAACGCGACGGGTGGCCGTAGGTGCGCAGATGATGCTCGTAAAAGGGGCTGCCCTGCACGTACATCAGCCGCCCGTACCAGTCGCCGAACTCGGGCACGCATTGCGGACCCCAATGCGACCACAGGCCAAGCTTGGCGTCCCGGAACCAGTCGGGGCTGCGGAAATGATCGGCGAGCGAGGCCCAGTCGGGGCGCACCGGACCCGCGCCAGCCCGTGCATGGGAGGATCTCGCGGTGAGCGCTGCCGCACCGCCGGCAAGCAGGCCGCGTCTTGTGATCATCCTGTTCCCTCTCCTGTCACCGCTTGTGTGATCCGATCAATATGATAGCGCTATCACAGCACAGATCGAGAGGATTGCGATGACCAGGCGAATTGGTGGGCCGGCGCTTGCGCTGGTGCTGGCGGCGGCGAGCCCGGCGGGCGCACAGACGCTAAGGCTCGCGCCGGTCTTCTCCGATCATATGGTGCTGCAGCGCGACCGCCGGGTTCCGGTCGAAGGAAATGCCGCGCCGGGCGCGCAAGTGTCGGTGCAACTTGGCGATATGCCCGCGGTCACCGGCCATGCAAATCGCGAAGGACGCTGGCGGCTCGAACTGCCCGGCCACGCGGCACTGGCGGCGACCACGCTCATGATACGCTCGCGCGGCGAGACGCTGCGGCTCGCCAATGTCGCGGTGGGCGATGTGTTCCTATGCTCGGGCCAGTCGAACATGGAGCTCACGCTGCGGGTCGCGACCAACGCCGACACGGCCGTCGCGCAAAGCGCCGATCCCGCGCTGCGCCTGTTCAACGTGCCCCGCCAAAGC
>DATIGZ010000114.1:0-4033 GCA_035481255.1 Sphingomonas sp.
GGATAGAGGATGTCGATCCATTGCGGCTTGGCCTCGCCCGCGGCGACGCCGAGGCGCGTGATGACCATCGCCTCACCCGCGTCGATCTCGGGAGCGGTCGAAAGCGGCGCGAAGACCTGCGCCGGCGCGAAATCGATCCTAGCGAGCAGTTCCCATGCGGGCGCAAGCTGTTCGGCGATGTTGGCGGACAGCCGGGTCAGCAGGGTCTCGGCCGATCCGGTGAATTCGGCTGGCAGCGGTTGCGGTGCCTCACCCTCGCCGCCGAAGAAGCGGTCGAGCATCTCGAAGCCGAAATGTCCGTCGATGACGACCAGCGCGCGACCACGGCCCGGCGCCATAGCCAGCGGCAGCCACGCGGTCAGCGTCTGCGGCCGTTCGGCGCGATAGTCGCCGAAGCGCTGTACGCTGAGCGGTTCGGCCCAGCAGCGCGCGCCTTCACCCACCAGCGGCTCGAAGCTGCTCTTCAGCGACTTGGCGAGCCGAGCCGAGAGATGCTGCACCGAATGCAGATCCCCGAACGGGTTGAGATTCGCGGTTCCCAGCGCCGGAGCGTGTTCCGCGCCGGCCCGGGGACGTTCGCGCCTCTCGGGCGTCGCCAGTTCTGAAGGGCTGTTAACCATGCCCGTTCACTGAACAATGAAATTGGTAAAGTAGACGTTACCAATTCCACCGAAGCCCTCTTTTTCCTTCAGAACCGCGTTGATTGCGGCGGTCAGGCGCTTCTGGAGCTTCTGTTTGCCCTCCGCGGTGAATACCTCGTCCTCGCTGGTCTCGCCGAGCGAAAGCAGGACGGCTGAGCGGACCGCCATCTCATGGGTCTTCAAATTCTCGATGACGCGGTTGTCATAGGAGGTCGAGATCGCGACCCCGACCTGGATGAAGTGCACACTCTCACGCAGGTTGGAGGTGAACTCCTTCTCGAGCGCGTAATAGGTCGAAGCATACTTGTCGCCGCCCGAACCCTCGGGGGTCTTCATGCCCCTGCTCTCGCCGCCTTCGCCTTCCTTGCCCTCACCCTTGGCACGAACTTCCTCGCTCTTGGGGACAAGGCGCGGGGTGTCAGCATCAGCCGATTCCTCGGCCTTGCCGCCGAGCAACCCGGCGCTGGAAGCGTAAAGCCCGCCGCCGACGCCACCACCGACCAGTACGATCAGGCCGGTGCCGATCAGGATCCACTTCTTGGCACCACCCTTCTTCTTGGCCGGCGCGGCTTCTTTCTCGTCACTCATTGCTCATTCCCCCTGGGTTCGGTTCAGGCGACGCGATCGTCGCGATTGGATTGCGTGTCGCTCGCCATGGCCGAGGCCGGGCGGGCGGGGTGGTTGGGGTGCGGCTGATTCGGCTGCCCCTGCTGACCGCCGGTGCCGCCATCGACGCTGGTCTGACCAAGCTTCACACCACGCGCGTCGGCCAGTTCGGCAAGCCGCGGAGCGGCTTCGGCCAGCAACTGGCGCGCCGCCGGATTCTCCGCGGTGAAGTGGACGTGCAGACGATCGCCATCGCGGCGGATCGACACCTCGACATTGCCCAGATTCTCGGGGGCGAGTCGGATGCGCGTATCCGCCGCCTCGGCCGCGTCGCGCAGCGTCGCGATGCGATCGACCATCTTGCCCGCCCAATCGTCGCGGCTCATGTCGAGCGGAGCCTGATCGGCACCCGACATCGCCTGAACGGTTGTGCGCAGCTGTTCGGTGGCCACCGCTTGCGTCTGCACAGCCACCGGATCGGCGGCAGGCGGCGCGGAGGACGCATCGAACGAAGCCGAAATGGCGGCGGCGAAGACCTGTCCGGCCGTCTGCGACGCGGGAGTACCGGGCACCACGGGCTGCGGCGTCACCACCGGCGCAAGCACCGGGCGGATCGGCCGCTCGCGCAGAGGCGTTTCCACCTTCGCAGCCGGAATTTCGACCGGAACGGCCTCGCCATCGGCCGCGAGGGCCGGAGCGACCTCGGCCGGCACGGCGGGTGCCGCTTCGACAACGAGCTCGCCTTCGGGTTGCGCGGGCGCGGCGTCGGGCAACAGCGTGATCGCCTCGCCCGCGGGTGTCGCGGCAACGCCGGCTTCGCCCGTCGGGGCGGCGATCGCAGCCATGTCGGGCAAGGCCATCGCCTCGGCCGGCAGCGGCACAAGCCCGGCCGGAAGCCAGGCGATCACGCCCGCATCCTCCTCATCGGCGGCAAGATCGCACTCGACCGGCAAATTCTTGCCGTCTCCGGCAAGCGCCTGCCCCTTGCCGCCCTGCGGCTTGGCGCCGGGCGGAAGCGCCAGCTCACCGAGCATCGCCATGAAATCCGCCACCGCAGGCGCGGCGACGGAGGCCGTGCGCGGCGAAATTGCCGGCGTCAGCGGGAGCAGCGAGGTGGAGGCAAGCAAGTCTGGCATTGCGGGCGAAAACTCCTTCGCCCGGCGCTTCATGCCGGGCTTCGCCCACTCAGCAAGGATCGTGCCGTTTTCTCGGAATGGCCGGCATATCCTCGAGCGCACGCATTGCGCGGCGCGCGGCATTGGCCTCGGCGCGCTCGATCAGCTTCTCGATCGCGGTCTGATCGCGCTTGGCTTCGCGCGTCGCGGCGCGTGCGGTATCGAGCCCCCGCCGCGCCTCGGCGATGCGGCGCTCGGCGGCGAAGGCCGACTGGTGGAGGCGCTCGCGATAGTGCGCGGCAGCGATCAGGCTGGTGGCGCTGCCGGGCTTGGGCGCGGGCGTCGGCGCGACGCCCTGCGCCAGTTGCGCGATGCGCGCGCGCAGAGCTTCCTCATTGGTCACCTTGGTCTGCGCCGCCACTTCGCTCGCCCGAACCATATCGAGCTGGAGCGTGCGAACGCGCAGCAGGCGGCCGAGCTTCTTCTCGTGTTTGTCAGCCATGCTTGTGCAAGTCCGGCACCGGATTCAAACTACGCATCCCCGAACACGCCGACCAGCTCGGTCACCGCCTCTTCGAGGCTGACGGTCTCGTCATAGGCCTGACGGATATAATCGAGCACCGAATCATGGCAGGCGATGGCGGCATCGATCGACGGGTCCGCGCCCGCGCGATAGGCGCCCATCAGCACCAGATCGCGATTCTCCTCATACGTCGCGAGGTGCCGGCGCAGCACGCGCGCGGCGGCGACATGCTCCTTGTCGGCGATATCGGTCATCACGCGGCTGACCGACGGCCCCAGGTCGATCGCTGGATAGACCCCGCGCTCGGCCAGCGCGCGGCTCAGCACGATATGCCCGTCGAGGATCGAGCGCGCCGAATCGACCACCGGGTCGTTGCCGTCGTCGCCATCGGCGAGCACGGTGTAGATCGCTGTGATCGATCCGCCGGTGTGGACGTCGGTCCCCGCGCGCTCGATCAGGCTCGGCAGCATTGCGATGGCGGAGGGCGGATAGCCGCGCGCCGAGGCGGGCTCGCCCAGCGCCAGGCCGATTTCGCGGCCCGCATGCGCGACGCGGGTCAGCGAATCCATGATCAGCAGAACCTTCTTGCCCTCGTTGCGGAAAGCTTCGGCGATCGCCGTAGCGCGCAGCGCGCCACGGATGCGCAGCACCGGCGAATGGTTGGCGGGCACCGCCACCACGACCGATCGCGCACGCGCCTCGCCCGCCACCTTAGTCTCGAGAAAGTCGGAAACCTCGCGCGAACGTTCACCGATCAGGCCGATGACGATCACGTCCGCCTTGGCAGCGCGCACCATCATGCCGAGCAGCACGGACTTGCCGACGCCGGAGCCCGCCATGATGCCGACACGCTGGCCCTGACCGATCGTCAACAGGCCGTTGATCGCGCGCACGCCGACATCGAGCGGCTGAAGTACGCGACCGCGATCGAGCGGCGACTGGATCTTGCCCGCTAGCGGCCATTTCCCCGCACCACGGATCGGGCCGAGTCCGTCGATCGGCTTGCCCGCGCCATCGACCACACGGCCGAGCATCGCGGCACCCACTTCCGCTTCGCCCGGAGGACCGACGGGACGCACCGGCGCATTGGGAAGCAAGGCGGCGGGGCCGCCGAGGTTCATCAGCAAGGTCTTGCCACCGCGAAAGCC
>DATIGZ010000115.1:0-2666 GCA_035481255.1 Sphingomonas sp.
GCTCGGCATCGCGCGGACTCATCATCTCGATCACCCCGCCGCGGAACTCGATCGCATCCCCCACGCTGAGCTCAACGCGACGATGGAAGCACTTTTCGAAACGGTGAAGCCGGATACCGTATTCCTGCCCTTCGTCGGCGACATCCATCTCGATCATCAGTTGATCTTTCGTTCGGTCCTCG
Organism: Sphingomonas sp.; assembly: GCA_035481255.1. Classification (GTDB taxonomy): domain Bacteria; phylum Pseudomonadota; class Alphaproteobacteria; order Sphingomonadales; family Sphingomonadaceae; genus Sphingomonas. The sequence continues at coordinate 183 of DATIGZ010000115.1, forward strand.
TCGCCGCGCGGCCGCGCGACTGGACCTATCCCGTCAGGCTCTACGCCTATGAGACGCTGTCGGAGACGAACTGGTCGGCGCCCTATGTCGAGCCTTGCTTCGCGCCGACTGTCTTCATCGACATCGATGAAACGCTCGAGCGTAAGCTCGACGCCTTCGCCTGCTATCAATCGCAGTGCCGCGCTTTTCCGAATGAGCGTTCGCACGAAGCGCTGCGTGCGCTCGCCACGCTGCGCGGCGCCACGGTTCACCGGCGGGCGGCGGAGGCATTCCTGCTGATCCGGGAGGTCATGTGATGCACCAGCTCGTCGGAGATCATGTGCTTGAGGTTCCGCCGGCAACCGGCAGCGACCATCAGCTGACGATGCTGCTGTGTTCGGCTGGCCGGCGCGTCGGCCTGTTGCGCGCATTCCGGCGCGCCGCCGCCCATCTGCACATCGATCTGCGGATTATCGCCTGCGACATACAGCCTGAATGGAGCGCCGCGTGCCGCCTCGCCGACCTGTCGGTAAAGGTCCCCTGCGCGAGCGATCCGGACTATATCCCGGCGATCGAGGCGATCTGCCGCGAGCACAATGTCGGACTCGCCGTGCCAACGATCGACCCCGAATTGTCGCCGCTTGCCGAAGCGCGCGAGCGGTTCGCGGCGTCCGGCACGACGGTCGCCGTCAGCGCGCTTCCGGTGATCGAAATCTGCCGCGACAAGCTCCAAACCGCCAATTTTCTCGGCGCTCACGGAATCCCGGTTCCGCGGACGATCGACCTGGCAACGGCGAATCCGCGAAACTGGGGCGGCCCGGCGATCGTCAAACCCCGACACGGCAGCGCCGGGCGCGCGATCACCCGTGTCGACAGTCTCGACGAACTGACCGGCGCCGAAACCGAGCCGATGGTCGTTCAGGAGCTGCTCGAGGGAGAGGAGTGGACGGTAAACCTCTACTTCGACGATACGGGCGATCTGCGTTCGGTCGTGCCGCATCGCCGGATTCAGGTGCGCGCCGGCGAAGTCGAGAAAGGCGTGACCGGACGGCCCGAGCAGTTGATCAAGATCGCCGAACGGATGGCCGTCTGCCTGCCCGGACCCCGCGGCGCGCTCTGTTATCAGGCGATCATCGGAGCGGATGGCTCGGCAAAGGTGTTCGAGATCAATGCGCGCTTCGGCGGCGGCTACCCCCTCGCCGATTATGCCGGCGCGTGCTTCGCGCAATGGCTGATCGAAGAACGGTTGGGGCTTCCCCGCACCGCCGCCGACAGCTGGACCGAAGGGGTCGCGATGCTGCGGTTCGACGCCGCGATCTTCGTCACGCTATGAGCACCACGATCGTCTTTGATCTCGACGATACACTTTATCGCGAATGCGACTATGTGCGCAGCGGCATCCGATCCGTCGATGTGTGGGTGCAATGGCGGCTTGGCGTGGACGGATTTGGTGCGGCGGCAATCCGGCTCTGGAACGCGGGACGCCGCAAGATGCTGTTCGACGTGACGCTCGCCGGACTGGGCGTTTCCGCCGATCCCGCGACCATCGCGGCGATGATCGCCGTCTATCGCGACCATGTCCCCCGCATCCGGCTCGCACCCGACGCCGGCGCCTTTCTCGCGAGTGATCACGGCTTCGACCTTGCTCTGATCAGCGACGGCTTCGGCATCGCCCAGCGGCGCAAGGTCGCCGCGTTGGGACTCGCGCGCTACGCTTTCGATCCGATCATCTACACGGATGATTGGGGCACGGAATATTGGAAACCTCACCGGCGCGCCTTCGAAGCGGTCGAGGCCGCACATCGCGAACGATCGAACCGGTTCGTTTATGTCGCGGACAATCCCGCCAAGGACTTCCTCGCGCCGAACGCACTTGGCTGGGCGACGGTGCAGATCGACCGTGTCGGTGCCGTCCATTCCCGAACGCCGCCAAGCGAACAGCATCGCGCCGGCACGCGGATCCGCTCATTGCGCGATCTGACGCGACAACGTGTCGAAGACCTGTTCGAGCCGACTTCCATGAGGTTGCGCGCATGAATGTGGCGTTCGTCCTGTCGGCGCTTGGAGCGGGAGGAGCGGAACGCGTCATCAGCCGGATCGCCGGTGCGGCAATTGCCCGCGGATGGAAAGTTACCGTCATCACCTTCGACGCGCCCGGGGACCCGATCTTTCATCGCCTCGACCCGAGCGTCGAGATTATTCGCCTGGCATTGCCCGCGGGGGGACGCGGAATCACGCCGTTCATAACGGGAACTCGAAGGCTGTTAGCGCTCCGGCGCGCGCTGGCGAGCAAGCCATTCGACACCGTCGTGTCGTTTCTCACCAAGATCAATGTGCTGACGTTACTGGCCACGCTCGGCAAGCGCACACCCGTTATCGTCTCTGAACGCAACAACCCCGATCTTCAGCCGTCGCATCCTCTCTGGCGGGTAATGCTGCGCCGCCTCTACCCGCAAGCGACGGCAATCGTGATGCTGACCGAGCGCGGCAAGGAGCGGTTGCCGA
>DATIGZ010000116.1:0-1878 GCA_035481255.1 Sphingomonas sp.
CGAGCCGCTGTGGCGGTTGGTGTCCCCCTCGACACCCGCCCACCCCTATCTCTGGTACGCGCTGGGGATCGCCGCGCTGACGTTCACCGCAGGTCTAGGATCGCTGTGGCTGCGGCTCGACAACCGGGTCAATGCGTTCGTCACGCTTCAGATCATCGCCGCGGCGGCGGTGACGGTCGCGGCGTTCGTCAGCCTCGAGATCCTGCATCTCGGCCTGCCCGGGCTGCTCGCCGCCTTCGCGATCGGATATCTGCCCGCGACCGCGATCCTGCTGTGGCGGATCGGCGGCGACCTCGCCCCGCGCATCCGCCGCGCCGATATCGCGCCGTCGCTGCACTACGGCCTGCCCTTTGCAGTCAGCTATATCGCCTTCTTCATCCTCAATCGATTCAGCGTGCTGACCTTGCAGCGCCATGTCAGCCTTGAAGAGATCGCGATCTTCGGCCTCGCACAACAGCTGGCGCTGGTCATCACGGTCGCCTCGCAGTCCTTCGGCAAGGCGATGCAGCCCGCCGTATTCGGCGCCACGCCCGAGGCGGCGCCCGAAGTGCTGCGCCGGTCGAGCCGCCTGTTCATCCTGCTGATCTTCGGCGCGGCGAGCGGCGCGGTGATGTTCGCGAGCGAGATCATCCGCATCGTCGCGCCCGCCGGCTATCTGTCAGGCCTCCATGTGCTGCTGATGCTGCTGGTCGCGAGCTTCGTCTATTCACTCAGCCTCGTGTCCAACACCGCGCTGGAGTATCACCGGCGCCCGCGCACCTCGGCCGCGATGTCGGTGCTGGGCGCCGTCATGTCGGTAGTGCTCGGGCTGGCGCTGATCCCGCCCTTCGGCCTGACCGGCGGCGCGATCGCGACGCTCGGCGCCTATGTCACCACGACCCTGTTCAGCCACATCATGGCGTGGCGGATCACCCGACAGTCCTATTTCGGGGAGCTGGCCATGGTCACCCTGGCACTGGCGGGAATGGCGCTGCTCGCGGCATGGGACGGCTGGAGCGGGATGCACATCCTGATCGCCGGAGCGATCAAGCTTGCCATCGTCGGCGCGGTGTTCGCCGGGCTGGCGGCGCTCTACGTCCCCAACCGCTTCCGTCAGGCGGTCGCACGGCTGCGCGGCGGCGCCTGATCGCGGCGGCGCTGCCCGGCCTTACTTGCGCAGGAAGTTCTCGAGGATGCGCAGGCCCGCCGGGCCGCTCTTTTCCGGGTGACACTGGAAGGCGGTGATGTTGTCCTTCTCGACCGCCGCGCACACGGCGAAGCCCGCATAATCCGCCTCGGCCAGTCGCCGGGCGGGATCGTCGGGCACGCAGTTGAACGAGTGGACGAAATAGGTCGAGCTGACGCCCGGCTCTGCGCCGTCGAGCAGCGTACCTTCCCAGCCGTTACGCCCCGCGGGCACCAGCAGGGGGCTCCAGCCGATATGCGGCACCTTGCGCGTACCGGCATCGTCGCTAGCCGGGATCGCCGCGACATGGCCGGGGATCAGGCCGAGCCCAGCATGCTTGCCGAATTCGAGGCTGTAGTCGAACAGCAGCTGCATACCGACACAGATGCCGAGGAACGGGCGGCCGGTGGCGGCGAATTCGAGCACCGGATCGGCGAGGCCGGTCTGGCGGAGCGTCGAGATGCACGGCTCGTACGCGCCGACGCCGGGCAACAGGATGCGGTCGGCCCGGGCGATCTCACCGGCGTCGCTGGTCAGCTTCGCCTCGCCGCCCGCCTTCTCGATCGCGCGCGACACGCTGTAGAGGTTGCCGATCCCGTAATCGACGATGTGGACCACGCTCACGCGGCAATCTCCGTATCGCGGCGCACGCGGAGCCCCGCGTCGATCGCGGCGGCGCGGATCGCGGGCAGCGACATGCGGTTGTAGTGAAG
>DATIGZ010000117.1:0-2900 GCA_035481255.1 Sphingomonas sp.
GGGAGGTCGCCGTCGGTATCTGCGGCCCTTCGGCCCTCGCGCGCGATTTCGCGGCGGTGACGCTGCCTGCGCTGATCGGCATCGGCCTGACCTGGTGGGCGATCCAAGACCGCCGCGCCACGCGAGCCGCGGCCTAGCGAATTTGCACCGGAGCCAAGGGCTTCACTTTCAAGGAGAAGATCATGAACCCCCGCATGAACATCTTTCAGGTTGCGCCCGAAGGCGCGCAGGCGATGCTGGCGGTCGAAGCGAGCATCGAGAAAAGCGGCCTTGAGCACGGCCTGCTCGAGCTGGTGCGGCTGCGCGTCTCGCAGATCAACGGCTGCGCCTTCTGCATCCACATGCACGTCAAGGACTCCACCAAGCATGGCGAGGACGCGATGCGCATCCACCTGCTCGACGGCTGGCGCCACTCGCCGATCTATACCGACCGCGAGCGCGCCGCGCTCAACTGGGCTGAGGTGCTGACACGGGTCGCCAAGACTCAGGCACCGGACGCCGATTATGAGCTGCTGCAGAGCCAGTTCAACGAAACCGAGATCGCGTACCTGACCCTGCTGATTGGCGCGATCAACCTGTGGACGCGGGTGCAAATCGGCCTTCGCGCCGTCCACCCGGTCGAGCAGCCCGCCGCCGCGGCTGCCTGACGCCTGACGGCTGTGGGCGCACGTACCCCGAGCCACGTCCGCAGCCGCTTTTTCGGATCGAGGACAAGATGATGTCTTTCCCGGCCCCCACGCCATCGACACATCAGGAGGAGCCGCCGCCGATCGCCATGGCGGGCCTGGTCCACGATCTCGGCAATCTGATCCAGATCGCCGTTTCGGCGCTCAACATCATAGCCCGCACGCCGGGGATGCCGCCCGAACATACCGGGCCGATGCTCAACCGCGCGCGTACCTCGCTCGACCATGCCGGCGAGATCGTCCGCCAGAACATGCGTGGCATCCGCGATCATGTGTTGACGGACAACCACAGCGATATCGACCTCTGCCTCGCGGATGTCGCGATGCTGGTCGATGCGATGGACGAGCCTGGGCTGGCGCTGGAGATGCAGATCGAGCGCGATCTTCCGGCGATCGGCTGCGATCCGACCGGGTTGCGGCGGGCCATTCTCAATCTCATCCTGAACGCCCGCGACGCGATGTACGGCACCGGCGTCGTCACAATCGGTGCGCGAACCACCCCGCGCAAAAGCGCCGCGCTGTGGGTCGAGCTGGAGGTCGCCGATCATGGCGTCGGCATGTCGCGAGCGATGATCGCGCGCGCCTTCGACCCCTTTTTCACGACCAAGACCGACGGCTTGGGCGGGATCGGCCTGCCGATGGTCGAGCGCTTCGCCCTCGATGCGGGCGGCGGCGTCTCGATCCGGAGCACCCCCGGCGCGGGCACCCGGGTCACCCTTCGCCTGCCGGCCGGCGCCGCACCAACGGCCGCCGCACCATCCACCGAAACAGAGGAGTCCGACCGATGAAACTCTATTATACGCCCGGCGCCTGCAGCCTTTCCTGCCGTATCTCGCTGCACGAAGCGGGCCTCGATGCCGAGTTCGAGCGAGTCGACATCAAGACCAAGGTCACCGAGCGCGGGGACGATTATGCCGCGCTCAATCCCAAGGGCTATGTGCCGCTGCTCGTGCTCGAGGACGGCAATGGCGTGACCGAGAATGCGGCGGTGCTGGAACTGATCGCCGATCGCGAACCGAGCCTCGCGCCGGGCGGCCCGCTTGGGCGGACGCGGTTGATCGAGATGCTGTCCTGGCTGTCGAGCGAATTGCACATCGCGTTCAAGCCCTTCTACCATTCACACAGCGATCTCGAGAAGGCGGCCGCGCGCGACGCGGTGGCAAAGCGGCTCGAGATCGCCTCCGGACATATCCGCGAGCTGTATCTGTTCGGCCCGCGCTTCACCGTGGCGGACGCCTATCTGTTCGTCATGCTGCGCTGGGCGAAGGCGTTCGGCGTACCGCTCGAGCCCGCGCTGATCGGCTATTTCGAGCGCGTCGCGGAGCGTCCCAGCGTGCGCCGCGCGCTTGCGGAAGAGGGGCTGCCCGATGCGCTGTCCTCCCACCCCAAGGTGCTCGCATGAAGATCGTGGTCATCGGCGGCAGCGGCCGCATCGGCGAGAAGCTCGTCCGCAACCTGCGCCAGGAGGATCTGCGCGTGTTCGAAGCCTCCCCGACCTTCGGGGTCGATACGATCACGGGGCAGGGGCTCGATCGGGCGCTGGAAGAAGCCGAGATCGTCATCGACGTCTCGAACTCGCCCTCGCTCGACGGTGCGGCGGCGTTGCGCTTCTTCGAGACGTCCGGCCGCAACCTCATGGCCGCAGCGCAGGCAGCGGGGGTGCGGCGCCATATCGTGCTTTCGATCGTCGGTGTCGACCGGCTGGGTGTGAACGACTATTTTCGCGCGAAGAAGATCCAGGAGGATCTGGTGAGGGCATCGGGAATCCCGTTCACGATCGTCCGCTCGACGCAGTTCTTCGAGTTCATCAGTGACGTGGTGCAGGACGGCACCGAGCGCGACATTCCGATCTCGCCCGCACTGGTCCAGCCGATCGCGGGCGAGGAACTGGCGGACATGCTCGCTGATACGGTGTTCACGGACGCGTTCAACGGCGTGGTCGAAGTGGCCGGCCCGGAGCGTTTTCGTCTGGACGAGGTCGCCACGATGATCGCGACCGCGCATGAGGACGGCCGGCGCGTAGTCGCTGACTGGCATGCCCGCTATTTCGGCGCTCTGCTCGAAGAGGGCTCGCTATTGCCCGGCCCTGATGCCCGCGCCGGCACGATGCGGTTCGACGACTGGCTGCGCGACAGCTTCCGGCCGCACCATATCCTCGGTACCGCATCCTGAAGGCGGCGGCGCCGCCAGGCGCAGTGACGAACGGATCTCGAA
>DATIGZ010000118.1:0-5491 GCA_035481255.1 Sphingomonas sp.
CCGGCGGCGCCGGCGGCTGAGCCGTCACGGCAGGCGCAATCGGTGCGGCGGCGGCGGGAAGGTCGACATGAAACACCGTCCCCTCCCCTTCGGTCGAGTCGAAGCTGATCGAGCCGCCGAGACGCTGCACGATCTCGCGCACGATGCTGAGGCCCAGGCCCGTTCCGCCCTTCTGGCGCGTGTCGGAGCTGTCGGCCTGAGCGAACTTGCCGAAGATCCGGCTGCGGAAACTCTCCGGAATACCCGTGCCGCGATCCTCGACGCTGATCCGGTAACGCCGGTCCAGCGGCTCAACCCGCAACGACACGACACCACCCGGCGGCGAGAATTTGATCGCATTGGAGAGCAGGTTGGTCAGCACCTGCATCAGCCGGTCCTCATCGGCCAGCACGCCTGCACCCGCGGGCGGGGACGCAAGATCGATACGGACCTCATATTTGGCCGCGAAACCGGCGCTTTGCTGCACCGTCTTCTGCAGGAGCGCATCGAGCTCGAGCGGGCGGATGTCGAACTGCATCCGGCCTGCCTCGATCTTCTCGATATCGAGGATGTCGTTGATGAGCCGCACCAGCCGCGTCGCGTTGCTGTGTGCGATTTCGACCAGACGCGCGGCCTTGGGCGGCAGCTCGCCGGCCGCGCCGCCATCGATCAGACCCAGCGATCCGGCGATGGAGGTGAGCGGCGTGCGCAACTCGTGGCTCACCGTCGCCACGAACTCGCTCTTCATCTGCTCGACCTCGCGCCGTTCGCTGATGTCGCGGATCACCGCGAGGAACAACGTCGCCTCGGCGAGACGGACGGGGCTGATCGAAACTTCCACGGGAAAGGTGCTCATATCGGCCCGGCGGCCGACGAACTCCTGAACCTGGCCATAGGTCTCGCGGCGATTGGCGCCGAGCCGCCGCAGGAAGCTTTCGACCAGACCACGGTCCGGCGCGACCTCGAACAACACACCGATGTCACGGCGTAGCAGCGCATCGGGGTTGTGACCGAACATCGCCGCCGCCGCGGGATTCAGGCTTTCGATACTGCCGCTCGGGTTGATCACGATCATCCCGTCCTTGGCGCTGTCGAAAATGCTCTCCTGCCGGGCGGCGAGATCCTCCGCCCGGCGAAGCGCGCGCTGGCGGGCAGCATTGCTGCGCGCCGCCAGCCAGGCGGCAAGCGCGAGCAGCAGGATCAGCGAAACCTGCAAGGCGATCGTCTGGGTCCGCAACTGATCGCGCGCGCGCCCGACCGCCGCCGTGCGGTCGGCGAGCCGGGACCGTTCGATCCGCGACAGCTCGGCGATCTGGTCCCGCAGCCGATCCATCAGCTGCTTACCCTCGCCGCCACGCACCAGCTGAAGCGCCGACGCGATCGCACCCTCCGCCTGCAATCCGAGTGTCCGGTCGACGAAGCGGCGCTTAGCGTCCGAGGTGGCCCTGAGCGCCGCCAGACGTTCGGCGTCGCCGACATCCAGGTCCGCTGCGCCAAGCGCGACCAGCGCCTGATCGACCCTTTGGCTCGCGTCACGATAGGGTCGCAGGAAGGACTGGTCGCCGGTGATCAGATAGCCGCGCTGCCCCAACTCGATATCCTGATGGAGCGAGAGGACGCGTTCAAGCGCCGCGCGCATCTCATAGGATCGCTCGACCTCCCGGCGAAGTCGCGCCGTCTCCTCGAAGCCACGGTTCACAAGGAACGCCGTGATCAGGAGGATGACGGGAGCGCCCACGACCGCGGCGATGACCACGGCACCGTTCCATCGACCCCGGTTCATAGCGATAATCCCTACTCCGCGACGTGGCGCCCGGCTTCACGCCCTCCGGCGGTTTAGGGCATCGTCCAACGCGACGCTACCTGCCCATTGCCCCGTTCGTCCAATTTGATCAGCGGGTTGCCAGGCGAATCTCAAATCCTCCCGCTAACCCTGCGCCCGCACCCGCCGCGCCGTCGAGCCGCAGGAACAGCGTTCGGTCAGTCACAGCGCCCGGCCCGTCTTGCACCGTCGCGATGCCGCATGAACGGGCCGGAAAACCCGCCCCGCTCGCACGCCTGAGCAGCCTGTCCCCGCCCTCCGATATTTTCTGATTTGAAATTTTCTCTCTTTTAGCTTGAATTTTTCCAATTTGTCTGCCCGTATAGAAATCGGCAAGCGGCCGTCTCATTCAGGACCATTCGCGAGAACGATGGCCTGAGCAGGCATCAGCCACCATCAGGGAAGGGGATTTCAATGAAGGTTGTTCAACTGGGCTGGCTCGCCAGCACTGCGCTTACTGCCATCGCCGGCCTGAGCCCGGCCTATGCGCAGACCGCGCCCGAGGAGGTCGCGGCCAGCGCGTCCAGCGAGGAAGACGTCGTGGTGACCGGCTCGCGCATTCAGCGCTCGGGCTTCGACGCGCCGACCCCGACCACCGTGATCGGCGAGGCCGAACTCGCGCTTGGCAACCGTCCGAGCGTCGCACAGGTGCTGAACGACGCGCCGCAATTCCGCCCGACCTCCTCCCCGGCAACGAATGCCGGCGGCACCAACAGCGGCATTTCGACCGCCGACATGCGCGGCCTTGGCGCGGTGCGCACACTCACCCTGCTCAACGGCCACCGTTTCTCGGGCGCCGCGGACCTCAACACCGTGCCGCAAAGCCTGGTCAAGCGCATCGACGTCGTCACCGGCGGCGCCTCGGCGGCGTGGGGCTCCGGCGCCGTGGCCGGCGTGGTCAACATCATCCTCGACGACGATTTCACCGGCTGGCGCCTCGGCGCTCAGACGGGCGTGTCGTCGCGCGGCGACGGCGCGCGCTATGGCGCCGACCTCGCCTGGGGCACCGATTTCGCGGGCGGGCGCGGTCATTTCATGGTCGCGGGCGACTATATGAACGAGCGCGGCATCCTCAGCCGCAAGGGACGGCCCAATTTGGAAGCCGGCCTGTTCGTGCACCCCACCGAGGGGCTGAAGCTGGTTCAGGATCCCAACTCGACCCAAGTCTATAATGGCGGCTCGGTCCTCAGCCTGACCGCCGTTCCCTATGGTCTGGTCTTCAACCCCGACGGCAGCATCGGCGCATTCCCGGCCGGCAGCGTCACCAGCGGCGCGACCACGGTCGGCGGTGGTGGCCAGAACACCTATGACTATGTCGCGGTCAGCGCGCCGTACGAACGCATCAACGCCTTCGCGCGCGCCAGCTACGAGGTGAACGACTCGCTCAAGTTCTGGGCACAGTTCAGCTTTCACCGCATGACCGGCAATTACGGCCTGTTCCCCGAAACCGCGGCGGACGCGAGCACGCTGATCCGGCCGGACAACGCCTTCCTGACCGCGGCCAACCGCACCCGGCTAGCCGCGGCGGGAGTGACCGGCCCCTTCCTGCTCGGCCGGTTCCTCGACGATATCGGCTCCGGCCGCGAGATGCTGTCGTTCCAGTATAACCGGCGCAACCTTGAGGGCGCGATCGGCCTCGAGGGCAGCTTCGGCGACGGCTGGAAGTACAACGCCTATTATGATCACGGCGAGATCCGCATCAACCAGCATATCAACAACCAGCGTATCAAGACGCGCTTCGCCAACGGCGTGGATTCGGTGCTGGTCGGCACCACGCCGACCTGCCGGATCAACGCCGACGCATCGACCGCCAATGACGATCCCAATTGCGTGCCGATCAACATCCTCGGCAACGGCAACATCTCCGACGCGGCCGCGAAATGGGCGTTCGGCGGATCGCATCTGATCGCCACGATCAAGCTCGACGCGGCGGGAGCCAGCCTGTCCGGCAAGCCCTTCTCGACCTGGGCGGGGCCGGTCGACATCGCCATCGGCACCGACATCCGCTGGGAAAAGCAGATCACCAACTATGTCGATCCGCTCTCGCTGGCCAACGCGCTGAGCGTGCTCAATTCGTCGGCGACCAACGGCGGCTTCAACGTCAAGGAGGCGTTCGCGGAAGTTAACCTGCCCCTGCTCAATGCCGAAGGCGTGGCGAAGCTCGAGGTCAACGGCGCCGCACGCTATTCGGATTACAGCACCAGCGGCGGTATCTGGTCATGGAAGACCGGCGGCACGCTGCGCCTCGTCAACGACCTGCTGCTGCGCGCGGTCTATTCGCGTGACATCCGCTCGCCCAGTATCGCCGAATATTTCACCACCCGCTCGGTCGGAATCGGCGTCGTCCAGGATCCGTTCCGCGGCGGCGCGGTGCAGAGCAACGTGACGGTCTTCGGCGGCGGAAACAGGAACCTGACGCCCGAAATCTCGCATACGATGACGATCGGCGGCTCCTATTCGCCGCAGTTCATCCGGGGCTTCCGCCTGTCGGTCGACTATTACGATATCGACATCGACAACGTCATCACGTCGATCCCCGCGCAAACGCTGCTGACCCAGTGCTACGCCAGTTCGCCGTCGGATCCGACCTGCGGCGGCATCATCGTCCGCAAGGCGAACGGCGAAATCGATACGATGACGAACACCGTTCGCAACCTGGCCAATTACAATACGCAGGGCATCGACATCGAGGCATCGTACCGGACGGCGCTCGGCAACGGTCAGCTGAGCTTCCGCGCGCTGGCCAATCACGTCTTCCACCTGAAGGTGGACGGAGCCGAGGTCGCGGGCATCGTCGGCGGCGAAACCGCCTTCTCGACCCCGAAATGGCGCGGGACGGCCACGGTGGCGTTCGACAATGCCGATTTCGGCGCCAACCTGCGCGTTCGCTATGTCGATGGCGGCACCTACAACGCGCAGAAGGTGGTGGACGGACAGAACGGCAGCCGCACCTATGTCGATCTCGGACTGCAAGCCAAGGTCGGTGCGTTCACGCTCTTCGGCAACGTCAACAACCTGTTCGACCGCGATCCGCCGCTCACGCCGTACATCACGCCGAACTACGACGTGATCGGCCGTTACGTTTCCGGTGGTGTGAAGCTCACCTTCTGACCCTCGAGTTTCACCCGCCAACAACTGGAGGCGGCCGGGTTCCCGGCCGCCTCTTTTTGTGTCCGCGGTGTCGGCGGATGGCAGGGCTGGAGTGACGAACCCGGCGCCCTCTGCCCTGCAACCTGTCGACGCTCAACGAAGGTGAGGGATCGGGACGCGGCGCGCTGCACTTGTCGTCCCGATATCGCTTGTGCCCCGTCCCGACTCGCCGCCCGACAAATGGCGGCGCGCGAAGCTGCGGGACGGCAGTTCCCAAAAGCGGAAGTGTTGCGGCGTGTCGCCTCGCCGCTGCCGCGCTCGATTGCGGCGGGAAGCAAAACGAGCCAGGGACGATGTCCCCGGCTCGCAATGCCCGCCGGCAGGGCCGGCCCCGGCTTTTCGAGCGGATCGCCGCGTTCAGCGGCGTTCCGCTCGCATCATCAGTAGTTCACCGTCATCGCGATCAGGCCGAACGTCCAGGCGATGTACAGCGCCAGCAGCATCGCCAGCAGCACGAGCACCGCCCACAGCGTGCGGAACCAGCCGCGCTTTTCCTGACGGACGATGCTCAGGTTCCACATCGCGATCAGCACGCCGCCG
>DATIGZ010000119.1:0-11787 GCA_035481255.1 Sphingomonas sp.
ATCATGCCCGCGCCGGAGACAAGCGCGCCGCCGTGCGCGAGATCATCGCGCTGCGCGATCCCAGGGCATTGCTCGCCGAAAGCGGCTGGCAGCCGGGGATCAAGCTCGACTAGCCGGCCAGCCCGAGGCCGAGCAGCAGAAGCAGGAAGAGCGGCAGGATCACCGAGATGCAGACGAGCAGCACGCAGGTGCGCAGCAACGCGCTCCACCCGCGCAGGCGATAGGCGCCCTTCATCTGGAAGAAGATGTGGAGCGGCGGGATCACCAATGCCGCCGAGGCAAGGATTCCGGCGCGCAGCCCCAGCCCGCCCGCGATCGTCAGCACGATCGACAGCAGCGACATGAAGGCGAGCGAATAGGTGACGAACACCGCGTGGTCGTAACCCTTGTAGCGGCGCTTCCAGAAAAACAGCAGCCACACGAACGGGATCGACAGCGGGATCAGCGCCCAGCTGAACTTATAGCTGTTGGTCTGAAGCTTGTAGAGCGCGAGGCCGGGGTTCTGGTTGGCTTTTTCGATCCCCTTATCGATCCGTGCCCAACCGGTCTTGAAGTTCAGGCCCTTGCCGCTCGCCCGGCTCAGCGACAGCGGGACCTTCTCCAGCTCGTCGAGATCGCGCTCGAGCCCGGCGATGCGCTTGTCGAGCTTCTGCGCGCGTTCGCTGCCCGGCTCCGCTTTCGCGCGCGACTCCATCGCGTCGGCGATGGCGCTTTGCGTGTTCTGGCGGGCGAAGGTCAGCCCCTGCTCGAACTGCGCCGCGGTGCCGACCTGCGCCGGCGCCGAGATGCCCATGATCTGAAGCACCGCGAACATCGTGAAGACGGAGAAGAGGAACATCGCCATCGGCGAAACGAATCGCGCGCGCTCGCCATGAATATAGCGGCGCGTCAGTTCGCCCGGACGCAGGCAGAGCATCGGCAGCGTGTTCCACAGCTTGCCCTCGAAATGGACGACGCCGTGCAGGATCTCATGCCAGATCGCGCCGATCGTGCGGTGGACGTGCCCGGCCTGTCCGCAGCGGTGACAATAGGGGCCGGTCAGCGCAGTGCCGCAATTGAGGCAGATGCCACCATGGCCGTCACGCGATTCGCCATGCGACTTCTCGACCGCACGGCCGAACAGTGCCCCGCTCACGACTTCACCGGCTGCGTCGAATTCCCCCATGAAAGCCCACCTAACAAAGTGCGAAAGCAGAGGCGATAGGGACTTTCGCCGCAACCCATGTTAGCCGCGTCGCCATGGACACGATCGCCGAAACCTCGCCGCAAGCCCTGATCGCCGGCATGGGCGCGCGCGCCCGCGCCGCCGCCGTGACGCTCGCGGGGCTGCCAACGCCGCGCAAGGCCGAGGGGCTGCGCGCCGCCGCCGCCGCGATCCGCGCCGATGCCGACGCGATCCTCGCGGCGAACGCGCGAGATGTCGCGGCGGGCGAGGCGAACGGGCTGTCGGGCGCGATGCTCGACCGGCTGCGCCTTGATCCCGCCCGGCTCGACGGCGCGGCGGCGGGTGTCGAAGCGGTGGCGGCGCTCGCCGACCCGGTGGGCGAGACGATCAGCCGCAGCGAACGGCCCAACGGTCTCGAGCTTACCCGCGTGCGCGTGCCGATCGGGGTGATCGGCATCATCTATGAAAGCCGGCCCAACGTCACCGCGGACGCCGCAGCGCTGTGCGTGATGAGCGGCAACGCGGCGATCCTGCGCGGCGGATCGGAGGCGGTGCACAGCAACCGCGCGATCCACGCCGCTTTCGCGCGGGGTCTCGCCGATGCCGGGCTGCCCGAAGAAGCCGTCCAGCTCGTCCCCACCACCGATCGCGCTGCGGTGGGCGCGATGCTCAAGGCCGACGGCGCGATCGACCTGGTCGTCCCGCGCGGCGGCAAGAGCCTGGTCGCGCGTGTGCAGGAAGAGGCGCGCGTCCCCGTGCTCGCGCATCTCGACGGCATCAACCACACCTATATCGACAGCGCCGCCGATCCGGACATGGCCCGCGATCTGGCGGTCAACGCCAAGATGCGCCGCACCGGTATCTGCGGCGCGACCGAAACGCTGCTGATCGACACCGCCTTCGCCGATCCCGCGCCGATCCTGTCGGCGCTCGCCGACACCGGCTGCGAGCTGCGCGGCGACGCCGATATCCGCGGACTCGAGCCGCGCACGGTGGCGGCGAACGCGGAGGACTGGGACACCGAATATCTCGATTCGATCCTGTCGGTGAAGCGCGTCGACGGCGTCGACGGCGCGATGGCGCATATCGCCGCGCACGGATCGCACCATACCGACGCGATCGTGACCGAGGACGCCGCGACGGCCGAACGCTTCCTCAACGGCGTCGACAGCGCGATCGTGATGTGGAACGCATCGACCCAGTTCGCCGACGGCGGCGAGTTCGGCCTCGGCGCCGAGATCGGCATCGCCACCGGCCGCCTCCACGCGCGCGGCCCGGTCGCGCTCGAGGGGCTGACGACGTACAAATGGGTGGTGCGCGGGAGCGGACAGACGCGTCCTTGAAGCGCATCGGTCTTCTCGGCGGGTCGTTCAACCCGGCGCATCGCGGACACCGTGCGATCTCGCTCCACGCGCTGCGCGCGCTTGAGCTGGACGAAGTGTGGTGGATGGTCTCGCCCGGCAATCCGTTGAAAGAGGCGAAGGGCATGGCACCGTTCGCGGTGCGCATCGCTTCGGCCCGCGCGATGGCGAAGCACGCCCCGATCCGCCCCACCGCGGTCGAGCAGCGGCTCAAGACCCGCTACACCGTCGATACGCTGACCAAATTGCCCCGCCTGTACCCCAAGCATCGCTTCATCTGGCTGATGGGCGCCGACAATCTCGCCCAGTTCGACCAGTGGAAGGGCTGGCGCCGGATCGCGCGACAGGTTCCGATTGCGGTGATCGCCCGGCCGGGTTATGATCGTGACGCCCATGCAAGTCCTGCCATGGGCTGGCTGCGGCGCTTCGTGCGGCCCGCAGGCCAGGCGAAGAACTGGACGAAGTGGAGTTTGCCGGCACTGGTGCTGTTGCGCTTCCGCCCCGACACGACTTCGGCGACACGGCTTCGCGCCGCCGACCCCGCCTGGCACCGGCGTTTTTCGCCGTCCCCACATCACCGCACGCGCGTCTCCGGACGCCAGGAGCAATCTTGAACGCCACGCCCCATGTTTCGCGTAGTCCCGAACCCAAGGGTTCCCTGAACGAGGCTGACGCGCTGCATAAGCTCGTCCTGACCTCGCTCGACGACGATCAGGCGGTGGAAACCGTCTCGATCCCGCTCGCGGGCAAGAGCAGCATCGCCGACTATATGGTCGTCGCCAGCGGCAAGTCGACGCGGCAGGTCGCATCGATGGCCCAGAAGCTGGCCGAGAAGATCAAGGCCGAGTTCGGCCGCAGCCCGCGGATCGAGGGGCTGCCGACCGCCGACTGGGTGCTGATCGACGCGGGCGACGTGATCGTCCACCTGTTCCGCCCCGAAGTGCGCACCTTCTACAATCTCGAGCGCATGTGGGCGTTCGGCGACGCGCCGCCCGTCGGCAACGCCTGAGCTTCGCCTAGTGCATCGCGCCAGCCCGCTCCCCCACCCGGCTACCCGGCGACGGCATCCTATGGGTGGCCGGGTGGGGGAGCGGGCTGGCGCCGCCCTTCGATAACGACTCATGCTGCTGCATATCGTGGCGCGCGGGCGCATCGGGCGCGGGCCTGAGGCCGAGCTGGTGACGCGCTACATGAAGCGCGTCACCTGGCCCCACAAGATCACCGAAATGCCCGACACGGGCGGCAAGCTGCCCGATCTGGCGCCCGGCACGCGTCGCGTGATGCTCGACGAGAAGGGCGACAACCTTCCCTCGCGCGTGCTGGCCGAACGGCTGCAGGCGTGGCGCGACGACGGCGTGCGCGAAACACGGTTCCTGATCGGCGCGGCGGACGGGTTCGGCGATGCCGAGCGCGCGGAGGCCGATCTGCTGATCGCCTTCGGCCGCGCGACCTGGCCCCACCTGATGGCGCGCGCGATGCTCGCCGAGCAGCTCTGGCGCGCGACCAGCATCCTCGCCAATCATCCCTATCACCGCGAGGGATAGGTGCGCTGGCTCCTGATCCCCGCCGCCGCATTGCTCACGATCGCCGGGCTGAGCGCGCTCCCGGCACAGACTCCGGACCTCGCCACGCAACAGGGGCAGCTCAAAGCGGCCAACAAGGCCGCGAAGGATGCGGAGGCACGCGCGCAACAACTTCAGCAAGCCGCGGCGAGCGAACGCGACGAGGCGCGGCGCGCGAAGGTGCGCGAGGCGGCGGTCGCGGCGAGCATCGCCGCGGCGCAGGCGCGCATCGCCGCGGCGCAGGCGCGCACCGCGATCGTCGACCGGCTGCTCGGCGAGCAGCGTGCCCGGCTCGAGGCGCAGCAGGGGCCGATCGCCCGCCTGATCGCAGCGCTCCAGTCGCTCGCCCGGCGTCCGGCGATGCTCGGGCTGCTTCAGCCGGGATCGACCGCCGACATCGTCCATGTCCGCGCCGTCCTGGGCAGCGTCGCGCCGGTGGTGCAAGCACGCAGTGCCGGCGTGCGCGACGAGATCGCGCGCACCCGGCGCCTGCGCGAAGGGGCCGAGATCGCCGCGCGCAGCCTGCGCGACGGGCGCGCCAAGCTCGAAAATGAGCGGCTGGCGCTGCTGAAGCTGGAGGCTGAGCACCGGCTGCGGGCGACCGGTTACCGCCGCGAGGCGATGATCGAATCGGACCGTGCGCTCGCGCTGGGCGAGCAGGCGCGCGATCTGGTCGAGCTGATGGATACGCTGGGCGCAGCCGCGCAGACGCGCGAGGCGCTCGAGGCGCTGCCCGGCCCGCTGCCGCGTCCCGGCGCCGAGGGCGAGGACATCGCCGCCGCCGCGCCAAAAGGACCGCCCCCCTTCCGGCTGCCGGCCGCGGGCAGCCTGATCACCGGGCTTGGCGAACTGTCCGAATCGGGGGTGCGTTCGCGCGGCCTTACCTTGTCGACCTGGGCGGGCGCGCAAGTCGTCGCGCCGGCGGCGGGACGTGTGATCTATGCCGGCCGTTTTCGCGGCTATGGCAATATCGTGATCCTCGACCATGGCGGCGGCTGGACCTCGCTCGTCGCGGGACTCGACCGGGTGCTGGTCCGGGTCGGCGACGCGCCGGTGCAGGGCACCCTGCTCGGCCGCGCACCGCCCGGCGAAACGCCGCGCATCACCATCGAGCTGCGCCGCAAGGGCCATGCGGTCGATGTGGCGCAACTACTGGATTGAGAATCTCTGCGGGTTCGCCGCTCCGGCCCGCTCCCCGCCCTTGCCGCTTTGCGGCCACGGCTTTCCGGTCTATTCTGCCCGGAAATAGCGCTCAGGAAGTTTGCGTATGATCCGTCCCGTTCTTCAGGTCACCGCCGCAGTCGGCGCGTTGGCGCTTATCCCCGTCACCACCGGCGCGATGGCCAGCGTCGAAACCTCCAGCTATCGCGAACTCGACGCGTTCATGGACGTCTATGCCCGCGTGAAGGCCGACTATGTCGAGAAGGTCGATGACAAGACGCTGATCAAGGGCGCGATCGACGGCATGCTCGCCAGCCTCGATCCGCACAGCTCGTTCGCCGACGGAATCGATTACGACAATCTGCGGATCCAGACCGAGGGCAGCTATGGCGGGCTTGGCCTGTCGGTCACGATGGAGGACGGCGCGGTCAAGGTGATCACCCCGACCGAGGACACGCCCGCATGGCGCGCGGGGATCAAGTCGGGCGACTTCATCACCCATCTCGACGGCAAGCTGATCTATGGCGGCACGCTGGACGAGGCGGTCAGCCAGATGCGCGGCGAGCCCGGCAGCAAGATCATCGTCCGCATCGTCCGGCCGGGCCGCGACAAGCCGTTCGACGTCACCCTGACCCGCGAGATCATCATCCAGAAGGCGGTGAAGTGGGAGGTCAAGGACGGCATCGGCATCCTCAACATCAACACCTTCAGCGCCACCACCGCCGCCGACATGCGCGCGGGCATCGCCGCGATCGAGAAGCAGCTGGGCGGCAAGCCCAAGGGCTATGTCATCGATCTGCGCGCCAATGGCGGCGGCCTGCTCAATCAGGCGATCGAAGTCACCGACGCGTTCCTGCAGCACGGCGAGATCGTCTCGCAGCGCGGACGCGACAAGGCGGATATCGAACGCTGGTACGCCAAGGCCGACGATCTCGCGCGCGGGCTGCCGCTGGTCGTGCTGGTCGATGCCGGCACCGCGTCGGCGTCGGAAATCGTCGCCGGTGCATTGCAGGATCATCACCGCGCGCTGGTGATGGGTGAGCGGACCTTCGGCAAGGGATCGGTCCAGTCGATCCTCACCATGGGCCCGCGCAGCGCGCTGCGGCTGACCACCGCGCGCTATTACACGCCGTCCGGCCATTCGGTGCAGGAAGGCGGGATCACGCCCGACATCGCCGTGCCGCAGCTCACCGATCCCGATTACAAAACCCGGCCGGTACTGCGCGAAGCCGATCTGCGCCGCCACCTGCTCAACCAGAATAAGGTCGATAATTCGGTGCTGGAGGAAGACACCAAGCCCGACCCGCGCTTCGCCGCGACCGTCGACGATCTCAAGAAGAAGGGGGTCGAGGACTTCCAGCTCCATTATGCGCTGGAGACGATCGCCCGCACCGCCGCGCCCGCGCGGATGGCCGGGGGCGGCGCGCCCAAGGCCGGCACGCGGCGCTGAGGAAGGGCGACGCGATGGCATCCCGCCGCACCGCGCAGGCGCTCGCCCTGCTGCTTCCGCTCGGCCTGATCGGCGGAGCGCTCTACAGCCAATATGTCGGCGGGCTGTTCCCGTGCGAGATGTGCATGTGGCAGCGCTGGCCGCATTATGCGGCGATCGTCCTCGCGGCGCTGTCGTTCGTGACCCGGCCGCTGCGCGACCTGCTGGTGTGGCTCGCCACGCTCGGCATCGCGATCAGCGGCGCGATCGGCGTCTTCCACGCCGGGGTCGAATATAAATGGTGGGAGGGGCTGACTCAGTGCGCCACTCATTTCGGCGGCGGCGGCAGCGCGCTCGATGCGATCATGAACGCGCCGTTGGTACGCTGTGACGTCGCGCCCTGGCATTTCCTCGGCATCTCGCTGGCCGGATGGAATGCGATCCTTTCGCTCGGTGGCGCGTTGGTGATCGTGATGCTGATGCTCAGGAAGCAACGCCGATGAACTGGAAGCCCGGCGACCGGCGCGACGCGGTCACGTCGATGATCCGCGTCGATCAGGCGGGTGAATATGGCGCCACGCGCATCTATGCCGGCCAGCTCGCCGTGATGGGAGACCGGCACGACATGG
Source organism: Sphingomonas sp. (assembly GCA_035481255.1). Taxonomy (GTDB): domain Bacteria; phylum Pseudomonadota; class Alphaproteobacteria; order Sphingomonadales; family Sphingomonadaceae; genus Sphingomonas. The sequence continues at coordinate 7,308 of DATIGZ010000119.1, forward strand.
CGCGCGCGATTTCGGGCATGGCGAATCAGGAAGAACGGCACCGGGCCTTCTTTGATGCGTTGATCGCGGAGCGCGGCGTGCGGCCGACCGCCTTGCAGCCGGTGTGGAACGTCGCGGGCTTCGCGCTCGGCGCGGCCACCGCGGCGATCGGCCCGGCGGCGGCGATGGCCTGCACGGTGGCGGTCGAGACTGAAATCGACCTCCATTATCAGGAGCAGCTCGCCGCGCTGGGCGACAGCGATCCGGTACTGTCGGACGCAGTCGCCGAGTTTCGCGCCGAGGAGCTGGAGCATCGCGATTCGGCGCTGGCGGCGGGGGCGGAGAACGCGCCGGCCTATCCGCTGCTCGCGGGCGCGATCCGGCTGGCGTGCAGGGCTGCCATTGCGGTTTCGAAACGGATATAAGCGTGACAACGGGGCGTTAGGGGACTTGGAGTTGACGATGACGAAGACGATCCTGCTGGGCCTGGCCCTTGCCGCCGCGCCGCTTGCCGCGCCCCTTCCCGCGGTCGCGCAGAACGCGGCGCAGAATGGCGTGCTGGTCATCTATGGCGACGACAAATGCCCGACCAACGCCGATGGCGAGGAAGTGGTGATCTGCGTCCGCCGCCCCGCCGAGGAGCGTTTCCGCATTCCCAAGGAGCTGCGCGACCAGGAGGTCACGCCACAGAATGAGAGTTGGGCGGTGCGTCAGCAGGGCGCGCTGACCGCGGGTGATACCGGCATCGGCAGCTGCTCGGCGGTCGGGCCGGGCGGCGGCATCGGCTGTTCGACCCGCGAGATTCAGGCCGGCAAGGCCGAAGCCGACGCGCGCAAGCGGGCCGAGAAGGTCTTGCCCGACTGACGGCGTTGCCCGGCAGTCGCTGAGCCGCTAACCCGCGATCGGCTTCGTGTCGCCGGGGAATATCGATGTTGGCAGGTAGGGCGCGCGGGCGCTGGCAAGTCCCCGCGCTGTTGTTCGCGCTGGTCTGGCTGTCTTGCACCTGGTTCGGATCCTGGGCGTTCAACCCCAACAGCGCGACCCGGCTGCTCGCCGCCGCCGCGATCGTCGAAAAGGGCGACGCGCGGATCGACGACTTCGCCGAGATGACGATCGACAAGGCGCTGTTCGACGGCCATTTCTACATGGACAAGGCGCCCGGCATGACGCTGATGGCGCTGCCATGGGTCGCGTTGACCAACGCGGTCACCGATCGCACCTCGTTCGACATTCCCCACCGTCTGTTCGATCCCGTCGCCGAGGATTTCCTGCAGTTGCGGATGCGCGTCGCGGTCGCCTTCACCAGCGCGATCCTGACCGCGCTCGCCGCGATCGCGCTGCTGAGCCTCGGCACCGGTATCACCGGCAGCCGCAATGCCGGGCTGTTCGCCGCGGTCGGCTTCGCCTTCGGCACGACGATGTGGGGCTGGAGCACCACCTATTTCGGCCACGCGCCAGCGACCGCGCTGATCGCGATCGCGCTGTGGGCGGTGTGGCGCGGCACCAGCGGCGGCGCTGCGGGGCGGCACGCATTGATCGCAGGTCTCGTGCTCGGCTGGGCGGTGGTGATCGAGCATAGCGCGGCACTCACCGGCGCTCCGGTCGCGATCTGGGCGTTGTGGCGCATCCGCGGCTGGGCGCCGCGCCTGATCGGGCGCACCCTCGCCTTCGCGTTGCTCGGCGGCGTCGCGGCGGCGATCCCGCTTTTCGCCTATAACCTCGCCGTGTTCGGCCACCCCTTCCAGACCGGCTATTCGGGCGTGGTGGGGTTCGAGGGGATGCGGCAGGGGCTGTTCGGCCTGACCTATCCCAAGCTCGACATCCTGTGGGACATCCTCGGCGGCAAGCGGCGTGGCATGGTGTGGGTGGCGCCGGTGCTGGCGCTTGCCCCCTTCGGCATCTGGACGCTGCTGCGCGATCCGCGGACCCGCGATATCGGCGTGATGGCGGCAACGGGCGCGGGAATCGCGTTCCTCTACAACGCCGCCTATGTCTATTGGGATGGCGGCAATTCGACCGGCCCGCGCCATGCGCTCCCCGCCGTTGCCTATCTCGCCATCGGCCTCGCCGCCTTCTGGGCGGGGGCGAACCGGGCCGAGAAGTGGCTGGGCGGCGGCTTCCTCGCCGCCAGCGTCGCGATCAACCTCGCCATCACCGCGGCGGAGGTGCAGGCGCCGCATTTCTACGCCGCCCCGCTCACCCAGCATATCTGGCCCAAATTCCTCGCCGGTGATCTCCGGACGATCCCCGACGAATTCTGGGGCTGGTCGCCGATGGCCGGCCTCGGTCTCTATCTCGCGCTCGCCGGGCTGCTCGCGGGATTGCTGGCACTGGTCTGGCGGCGCGACCGGCAAGCCTCTGAAACCGCATGAGAATGATTCGCGGCTGAAACCTCGCTCCGCCTGACCGGTTGAAACGCCAAAGGAGAGTGTCCGATGGCCGACGACCGGATTTTCGCCGAGCTCAAGCGCGACCATGACCGCCACCGCGATCTGCTCGAACGGATCGCCTCCGCCGATCCCGACAGCAAGGATCGGGCGGCGCTTTTCGAACAACTCCGTGTCGAGCTTCAGGCGCATGCCGCGGCCGAGGAGGAATCGCTTTACGCGACGATGCTCGCCCGGCCGGACCTGCGCGACGAGGCGCGCCATTCGGTGTCCGAGCATAAGGAGATCGATGATTTTCTCGGCGAGCTGGTCGAGGCCGATCCGTCGAGCGACAAATGGGCCAAGACCTTCAAGGAGCTTCGCCATCGCTACCTCCACCATATCGACGAGGAGGAGGAAGAGATGTTCCCCGCAGCGTCGAAGGATCTCGACGATGCGACCAAGGCCCGGCTCGCCGCGGTGTTCGAGAAGCGCAAGCCGAAGGAGCTCGCGCGCGCCGAGGACGAGATGCCGGGCGACGCGCGCGAATAACTGACAGGCGTGTTAATGGCTGGACGAACGTCGCGGAGCGCTTAAGCTGGGCTTCAAAACAGGGAGAGGCTCATGATCCGCACCATTGCCGTGCTGCTCGTTCTCGCGTCATCCGCTCATGCCAAGACGATCGATGTTCCCGCCGGCCCCAATGCGCAGGAACGGCTGCAGGAGGCGCTGCTCGACGCCCGGCCGGGCGATGTCGTCCAGATCGGTCCCGGCCGGTTCGAGTTGACCGACGGCCTCAGCCTCGACGTCGACAAGGTGACCGTGCGCGGCGCAGGGCCCGACAAGACCGTGCTGAGCTTCAAGGGCCAGCTCGGCGCGGGCGAAGGGCTGCTCGTCACTTCCGACGACGTCGTGCTGCGCAGCTTCGCGGTCGAGGACACCAAAGGCGACGGGATCAAGTCCAAGGACGCCAACCGCATCGTCTATAAGGACATCCGCGTCGAATGGACCGCCGGGCCCAAGGCGAGCAACGGCGCCTATGGCGTCTATCCCGTCTCCAGCCACACCATCCTGGTCGACGGCGTCACGGTGAAGGGCGCGTCGGACGCCGGCATCTATGTCGGCCAGTCGGAGCGGATCGTCGTGCGCAACTCGACCGTGTCGCAGAATGTCGCCGGGATCGAGATCGAGAACAGCAACCACGCCGACGTCTATGGCAACACCGCCACCGGCAATACCGGCGGCATCCTGGTGTTCGACCTGCCCAATCTGCCGCGCATGAACGGCGGCGGGGTGCGCGTCTACGGCAACAAGGTGTTCGCCAACGACACGCCCAACTTCGCGCCCAAGGGCAATATCGTCGCGACCGTGCCCAAGGGGACGGGCGTGCTGGTGATGGCCAATGACGGGGTACATGTCTTCGACAACGACCTGTCGGAAAATGCCACGGCCAATGTGATGATCATCTCCTACCGTCCCAAGTTCGAAGACGCGAAGTACAACCCCTATCCCCGCCGGATCATCGTCTCGGGCAACCGCCATGGCCGCGCGGGCTTCGCGCCCGACGTGCCGGGCGGCGGATTTCTGACCGCAGCGTTCGGCGGCAACGCGCCGCCCGTCTGGTGGGACGGCACCGGGGTGCCCGCCGAGCTGGGATTGCGCGTCGCCGATCAGGTTCCGGTGCTGGGCCTCGGCCTCGCGCTCGGCGCGCCCACCGAGAGCGCCAAGCCGTCCAAGGTGGAGCTTGCCGGGGCCGAGGTGCCTCAGCCCGCGGCGGTGGTGCTGCCCGCGGAGATGGAGGCGGCCGCGCGGTGAAGCGAATCGGCGCGGCGCTGCTGGGGCTCGCGGTGCTCGGTTTCGCCGCCGCCGCGGCGCGCCCGGTGCCGCAGGTCGTCGACGCGGCGATCACCGCCGAGGGCTATCCGGCGAAACTGTCCGACTATGGCTTCTTCGCCGATCTGGCGAAGCGCACCCCAGCGCCGCGCGTGATCGGTTACGATCTCGAGACCGCGCTGTTCTCCGACTATACGGTCAAACAGCGCTTCATCTACGTCCCCGCCGGCGCGAAGGCGGCCTATGATCCGGCCAAGGCGTTCGGCTTCCCGGTCGGCAGCGCCCTCATCAAGACCTTCGGC
>DATIGZ010000120.1:0-1742 GCA_035481255.1 Sphingomonas sp.
GAACTCGGCAGGGCCGAAGCCGCGCGTGGTGCCCGCGGGCGAGCCCACGCGGATGCCGCTGGTCTTCACCGGCGGCAGCGGATCGTTGGGGATACCGTTCTTGTTGCAGGTGATCGCCGCGCGCTCGAGCGCCTCGTCGGCGTCCTTGCCGGTGACGCCCAGCGGGGTCAGGTCGATCAGCGCGAGGTGGGTGTCGGTGCCGCCCGAGACCACCGCCGCGCCACGCTCGGTCAGCGTCGCCGCCAGCACCTTGGCATTTTCGACCACTGCCGCTGCATAGCTCTTGAACTCGGGGCGCAGCGCTTCGCCGAACGCGACCGCCTTGGCAGCGATCACGTGCATCAGCGGGCCGCCCTGCAGGCCGGGGAACACCGCCGAGTTGATCTTCTTCGCGATCGCCTCGTCATCGGTCATGATCATGCCGCCGCGCGGGCCGCGCAGCGTCTTGTGCGTGGTGGTGGTCACGACATGTGCGTGGCCGAACGGGGTCGGGTGGACCCCGCCCGCGACGAGCCCGGCGAAATGCGCCATGTCGACCATGAACAACGCGCCGACCTCATCCGCGATCGCGCGGAACTTGGCGAAGTCGATGTGACGCGGATAGGCCGAGCCGCCGGCAATGATCAGCTTGGGCTGATGCTCGCGCGCCTTGGCCGCAACCTCGTCGAAATCGATCAGGTGCGTGACCGGATCGACGCCATACTGCACCGCGTTGAACCACTTGCCCGACATCGCCGCCTTTGCGCCGTGCGTCAGGTGCCCGCCCGAATCGAGGCTGAGGCCCATGATCGTGTCGCCCGGCTTGGTCAGCGCGAGCATCACCGCGCCGTTCGCCTGCGCGCCCGAATGCGGCTGGACGTTGGCGAAGCCGCAGCCGAACAGCTGTCTGGCGCGGTCGATGGCGAGCTGCTCGACTTCGTCCGAGGGGTGACAGCCCTGATAATAGCGCTTGCCGGGATAGCCCTCGGCGTACTTGTTGGTGAAGACGCTGCCCTGCGCCTCCAGCACCGCCTTCGATACGATGTTCTCGCTGGCGATCAGTTCGATCTGAAACTGCTCGCGCTCCAGCTCGTGCGCGACGCCCGCGAACACGGCGGGATCGGCGTCGGCGAGCGTGGTGGTGAAGAAGCCGTCCGAGCGGATGGCGCTGATGGGGTTGGTGCTCATGTGTCTGTCCTTCAGAGAGCCGGGGACGTCAGCTTGTCCACGCGGCGCTGGTGCCGGTCGCCGCCGAAGTCGGTGGCGAGAAATGCGGTGATGCAGGCCTTTGCCATTTCGATCCCGATCAGCCGGGCGCCCATGGCGATGACGTTCGCATCATTATGTTCGCGCGCGAGGGCGGCGGAGAGCGGCTCCGAAACCAGCGCGCAGCGCGCCGCCGGATTGCGGTTGACCGCGATCGAGATGCCGATGCCGCTGCCGCACAACGCGATGCCGCGTTCCGCACTGCCATCCGTGATGGCGGCGGCGAGCTTGTACCCGAAATCGGGATAATCGACGCTGGCGCTGGTGTCCGGGCCGAGATCGGCGACGTCATGGCCCGCGCCGCGCAACCAGTCGGCAAGCGCCGCCTTGAGGTCGATGGCGGCGTGGTCCGAAGCAATGGCGATACGCATGGGAAGAGCGGTTCGACCCTTGAGCTGAATGGATGACGCGCTCTCTAGGCGTTCGTCGCGGCGATGGCTACACCGGATCGCACTATTCGACCGGTGGAGATGTGGCGTGCGGATTTTGCTGTGGAT
>DATIGZ010000121.1:0-6922 GCA_035481255.1 Sphingomonas sp.
GGATGCGGTTCTTGCGCAGCCGCTCCAGATCCTCGCCATGGCCGGGGACGCGTTTGTCGACCAGCTCGTAATAGGTCTCGATCGTGTCCTGCAGCCTGACGCCGCGGGCACGCAGCCGCTCGACCGTGTCGTAGATGTCCGGCGTGGTCAGCGCGAGGTGCTGGATGCCCTCGCCCTTATATTCGCGGATGAATTCCTCGATCTGGCTCTTGTCGTCCTGGCTTTCGTTCAGCGGGATGCGGATCGCCTTGTCGGGCGCGATCATCGCCTGGCTGAACAGGCCGGTCGCCTGGCCCTTGATGTCGAAATACTTCTGTTCCTCGAAGCCGAAGAGCTGCTTGTAGAACTCGCTCCACACCCGCATCTGGCCGCGGCGGACATTGTGGGTGAGGTGGTCGAGCAGATCGAGCCCGACATTGTTGGCCGCCTCGGCTTCCTGCCAGCCGGGGATCTCCGCCCAGTGCTCGTACAGATCGTGGCCGTCCTCGATGAAATAGAGGTACGAGCCGCCGATGCCGAGGATGACGGTGTCGTCCTCCTCGGTGCGCTCGGCGCCGTGCTCCAGCGCCCATTGCATTGCCCTGGCCGGGTCGGCGACGCGGAACGCCATCGCGCTGGCCGAGGGGCCGTGCTCGCCGCGGAACTTGGCCACGCGGCCCGCATCGTCGCGGTTGAGCATCAGGTTGATGCGGCCCTGCTTGTAGCGGGTGATGTTCTTGGTCGGGTGGCGGTGGCTGGCGACGAAGCCGAGCTGCTCGAACTGTGCCGCCATCGCCGCGGGATCGGGCGAAGTGAATTCGACGAACTCGAAGCCGTTGAGGCCGAGCGGGTTTGAAGGATCGGTCATGGCGACTCTCCGGAAAAACAGGCTTCCGGCCTAGTCTTCTGGGTACGTAGTGTCAAATGATACTAGTTACTCCAGGCCGATGGCGTCTCAATGCTCACGGAAGGAGCGCCACATCGTCTGCGTGAGCGGTTCGAAGATATATTGCAGCGCCGTGCGTTTGCGGAGCGGCACCAGAACCTCCACCGGCATGCCAGCTCTCAGCGCAAAATCAGCACCCCGCACGCCCCGAATCGCCTCCAGCTGAGTGGCGGGCACCGCGACTTCCGCGAGGAAATAAGGCTCGCCCGTGCGCTCATCCTCGAAACTGTCCGCGGACAGCCGGGTGACCTTGCCCGACAGGATCGGCAGTTGCCGGTCGTGCAGCCCCGAGAATCGAATCTCCGCGGCTTGCCCGGCGCGCACGTCGTCGGCATCAGCGGGCGACACGCGCGCTTCGATCACCAGCGCGGCATCCCGGGGCACCACGTCCATCAGCTTCTGTCCGGGTGCGATCACGCCGCCGGGGGTGAAGACGCTGAGTCCTACCACCGTGCCGCTGGCGGGCGCGCGAATACGGACACGCTCGAGCTGGTCACGCGCGGCGCGCAGGCGCGGCTCGAGATCGGTGAGACTGAGCTCGACGTTGCGCAGTTCGGCGCTGCTCTTTTCGCGAAAGGCGCGTTCGGCCTCGAGCAGCTTGATCCGTGCTTCGCCGGCCTGCGTCGTCGCCTGCGCGGTGTTGGCGGCATATTGGCCTTCCTGCCCGACCAGCTCGGCACGCGCGCGTTCGAGCGCGCGCAGCCGGGTCTTGGCGACATAGCCCTTTTCGGCGACCTCCTTGATCGCGTCGAGTTCCTCGGTGACCAGCCTGGCCTGCTGCTGCGAGGCTTCGGCCTGTTTGCGGAAGCCCGTGGCGCCCTGAAGCGATTGCGCAATCTGCTGACGCATCGCGCCGGTCTGGGCAATGAGTACAGCGGCACGCGCGCGGAATTGTTCGTGCTGGCGTGCGACCGCGGCGTCGGCCTCCGCCTTGTCCTCGCCGGTCAGCGCCGCGAATTCGGCCGGCCAGACAACGCTCGCTTGCCCTGCTTGCTCCGCGAGCAGCCGCGCCCGCTCAGCCTTGAGGCTGATGACCTGACCCGCGAGCGCGCGCTCCTGAGCACGGACGTCCGCTGCGGCAAGCTCGACCAGCAACTCGCCCTGACGGACGCGCTGATCCTCGCGCACGAGGATGCGGGAGACGACACCGCCTTCGCGATGCTGGACCGCCTGCCGCTGACCGGAAACGGCGAGGCGGCCGGGCGCGAAGGCGGCGGAATCGAGCGGGGCGAAGGCCGCCCAGCCGAGCAACACCACGAAGAACAGTCCGGAGACGATCAGACCGGTACGGATCTCGCGCTCCGGCCGGTCGTCGAGCACGACGCCGTCTTCGGCCAATGGTTCTGCGAGCTCGGTCATGCGCCGGCTGCCTTGTTTCCGGCCGGAACAGGCTTCGCGCCGCGCACCGCCTGAAGCCGTCCGATCACCTCGTCGCGCGGGCCGAAGGCCTCGACCCGGCCGGCGCGCAGCAGCAGGATGCGGTCGACCACGCCCAGAACGCCCATGCGGTGCGCCGCGATCAGTACCGATGCGCCGCGCGCCTTTGCTGCGGCGATGGTGGCGACAAGCTGCGATTCGCCTTCGGCGTCGAGATGCGCGTTGGGCTCGTCGAGCAGCAGCATCGCCGGTGCGCGATAGACCGCGCGGGCAAGACCGATGCGCTGCGCCTGTCCGGCTGAAATGCCCTTGCCGCCGGGACCCAGCAGCGTGTCATAGCCCTTGGGCAGATGCTGGATCAGGCCATGCGCGCCCGATGCTCTGGCGGCTTCGACCACGGCGGCGTCAATCGCCTCCGGCGCGCCGCCGAGCGCGCTTTCGAAACGCGAGATATTGTCGCGCACGCTGCCGGAGAACAGCACCGTCTCTTGCGGGAGATAGCCGATATGCGCCGCGAGCCGCTCGGGATCCCAGTCGGCGATGCTCGCGCCGTCGAAGCGGATCGTGCCGTCTGCGGTTGGCGCCGCGCCGGCGATCGCGCGCAGCAATGTGGATTTGCCTGAGCCGCTCGGCCCGACCACGGCGACGACCTCGCCCGGCTTCACATCGAACGCGATGTCGGTCAGGATCGCGGCGTCGCCGTCCGGCGCGCGCACGCTGATTCCTTCCAGCGTGATACGTCCGGCGGGCGCGGGCAGGCGAGTCTGCTCGGCCTGTTCATCGCTCGTGTCGAGCAACTCGCCGAGCGCGGCATAGGCGTCGCGTGCCTGCACAACGGTGCGCCACGACCCCAACAACTGGTCGATCGGCGCGAGCGCACGTCCGGCGAGGAAGGAAGCGGCGAAGATCGCCCCGACCGAGATCGAGTTGCCGATCGCCAGCCATGCACCGAGGCCGAGCGAAAGCGATTGCAGCATGAGCCGCAGGAACTTGCTCGCGGTGACGTAGCGGCTGGAGACCATGCTGGCATGCGACTGCAGTGCCATCATCGTTTCGCGATCGTTGAGGTGGCGCCGGACCAGCGCACGGCGCATGCCCAGCGCGCGGACGATATCGGCGTCGGCCGTCACGCGATCCTGATCGGCATAGGCACGCCGCGCGGCGAGGTTGGCGTCATGCAGCGGGCCATGGGTGAGCCGCTCGTTGCGCAGTGTAAGCAACGCAAGGATCGCCGCGCCCGCCAGTACTAGCACGCCGATCGCCGGATGGATCAGGAAGCAGATCAGTACATAGACCGGGCTCCATGGCGCATCGAACAGCGCGAGCATGCTGGGCCCGGTCAGCGCCTGGCGCAGCACATCGAAATCGCGCACCGCCTGTCGCGCCCCCGGGCCGCCTTCACCGGCGCGCAGCGCGAGCCCCGCGTCGAGCAGCGGCTGCGCCAGTTGGCGGTCGAGGCGAACACTGGCGCGCACCAGCAGCCGGGAGCGCACCCAGTCGAGCAACGACATCGCGATCAATGCGACCGCGAGCGCCAGCGTCGCGAAGAGCAGAGTCATCGCGCCGCGTGTCGGCACCACGCGATCATAAACCTGAAGCATGTAGAGCATCGGGGCGAGGAACAGCAGGTTGATGAGCGCGCTGAATCCCGCGGCCGCCAGAAAGTGACGCCGGCACGCCTGAAGCGCTGCCGCGAGCGTCGCATTGGGTGCTCGCCAGCCAGCGCGCATCGTCTTGTTTTTCCTACCGATGCGAGTCCCCCGGAACCCGCGAACGGCCTTCCTACCCGCCCGGCGGCATGTGCGACAAGCGTGTTCGGCTCGGAAGGCCGGCACTACAGGCTTGCAGCTTCTAATGAGTAATATAATATCACTTAATATGGTACGTAGATGCCATAAATGATCTGGGAGAGTGAGATGCTGGACCGCCGGACCTTCGTCGCGGGTGCCGCCGCCGGCTCGCTGACGGTTTCCTTCGGGCTGCCGCGCGGTGCTCGGGCGGCGGTGGCCGGTTCGATGGATGCCAGCTTCCGTACGCCGCCGCCCGATGCGCGACCGCACACCTGGTGGCACTGGATGAATGGCAACGTCACCGCCGACGGTATCACCCGCGATCTGGAGGCGATGGCGCGCGTCGGCGTTGGCGGGGTCCAGATGTTCGATGTCGGCGTCGGCATTCCGCAGGGGCCGGCGGCCGTGCTCAGCCCGCTTTGGGTCAAGCTGGTGCAGCACGCGGTGTCCGAATGCGACCGGCTGGGCATCTCTTTCACGCTGCACAATTGCCCCGGCTGGTCGTCGAGCGGCGGTCCGTGGATCACCCCGGAGCTCGGGATGCAGCAGCTGGTGTGGAGCGAGGCTGCGGTGCAGGGTGGTGACGCGGCGGACGTGCAACTGCCGCAGCCACTGGTACGGCTGGGCCATTATCGCGATGCGCTGGTGGTGGCGATTCCCGCGAACGCCGCCGATGCCGCGCAGGGCCAGATCGTGCGTGCCTCTGCCGGCGGCAAGGCGGTTGAGGCGCGATTGCTCACCGATGGCGATGCGGCGACCGGTGTCGATCTGACTGCGGGCGAGGATGGCGCGCTGACCTTCGCGTTCGACGCACCGGTGACCGCGCGTTCGATCACCGTTCAGGCGATTCCGGGTGACGACATCCCCAATTTCGAGCCGCGCACCTTCGCGATGCTCGAGGTGTCGGAGGACGACAAGGTCTTCCGCAAGCTAGCCGATCTCGCCATTCCGTTCTGGCGGCTGCGCACCATTCCGCCGCTCACCGCCAGCTTCGATGTGGTGAAGGCGCGGGCGTTCCGGCTGACGCTCCCCGCCGGGCTGCGCGTGGCGGAGGTTCGTCTGTCCGCCACCGCGCGCACTGCCGAGATCGGTGCAAAGGCGGGCTGGGGCCGCGTCGCCAATCGCGGCGAGGAGCCCGGTGTCGCCGCGGACGCGATCGATCCCGCGCAGGTGATCGACGTCAGCGGCTTCATGGATGCCGGCGGTCGGCTGCGCTGGACCCCGCCGCCGGGCAACTGGACGGTGCTGCGCTTCGGCCACACCGCGACCGGTGCAAAGAACGTCGCGGCGTCCGATACCGGCATCGGCCTCGAGTGCGATAAGTTCAGCCGCGCGGCGCTCGACTTCCATTTCGAGAAATATTTCGGACAGGTGCGCGATGTGATGCGCAAGCTGGGCAAGCGCGGTCTCGCCGGGGCGCTGGTCGACAGCTACGAGACCGGACAGCAGAACTGGACCTCGGGCTTCCCCGCGGAGTTCGAGAAGCGGCGCGGCTATTCCATCACCCGCTACATGCCCGCCCTCACCGGTCGGATCGTCGGTTCGCCCGAGATCACCGAGCGTTTCCTGTGGGACTTCCGCCGCGTCCTCGCGTTGCTGATGGAGGACCACTATTTCGGCCGCTTCCATGAGCTGTGTCAGCGCGACGGGCTGATCTCCTATACCGAGCCCTATGGTAATGGCCCGTTCGACGACATGCAGGCCGGCGCGAAGATGGACCGGCTGATGGGCGAATTCTGGGTGCGCGGCGGCGCTGCGGCCTATTCGGTCAAGCTTGCCGCCGCGGTCGCGCATGTCCATGGCAAGAACTTCATCGGTGCCGAGAGCTTCACCGGTCGTCCGGCGCAGTCGCGCTGGCTCGAGCATCCCTATGCGATGAAGGCACTGGGGGACGAGATGTACACGCTCGGCCTCAACCACTTCATCTTCCACCGCTACGCGCAGCAGCCGCATCCCGATGCGAAGCCCGGCATGACGATGGGGCCATGGGGCTTCCATTTCGATCGCACCAACACCTGGTTCGAGCATGCCGGACCGTGGCTGACCTATGCCGCGCGCTGCCAGCATATGTTGAAGCGTGGCAATTTCGTCGCCGACATCCTGTTCTTCACCGGGGAGAGTTCCCCGGTTCAGGTCGCGGTGCATGTCGAGGAGCCGGTCGCCGCAACTCTTTCGGGCGCGCGGCCCCGGCTGCCGCTCGAGGTGCCTGAGGGGCACGACTATGACGTGTGCGACGCAGAGGTACTGCTCAAGCGCGCCAGGATCGTCGATGGCCGGATCATGCTGCCCGACGGGATCAGCTACCGGGTGCTGGTGCTGCCCGAGGATCAGCGGATCACGCGCGAACTGATGGAGCGGTTGCGTGCGATGGTGACGCAGGGGATGTGGCTAGTGGGCGCTCCGCCCCGCCACTCGCATGGGCTTGGAGGCTATCCCGAGAGCGATGCCGAGGTGCAGGCGCTGGCGCGCGAGCTGTGGGGCGATCTCGACGGCAAGGCTCGGCGCGAGCGAGATCTCGGCAACGGGCGAGTGATCTGGGGCCGCTCGTTGCGCGAAGTGCTCGACGGCGCGGGGACACCGCCGGATTTCCAGCCTTCGGGTTCCGCACATGATGCCGCGATCCGCTGGATCCATCGGCGCGATGGCGATGCCGATATCTATTTCGTCGCGAACGGCCGCCGCCGCAGCGAGGAACTGGTCTGCACCTTCCGCGTCGCGGGTAAGAAGCCCGAATTGTGGAACGCCGAAACGGGTGAGATCAGCGCCGTGCCGGTCTATGAGCTGGCGGATGGCCGGGTAAGGATGCCGTTGCGGCTCGATCCCGCGGGAT
>DATIGZ010000122.1:0-6712 GCA_035481255.1 Sphingomonas sp.
CACCGGCTCCCGCCGATGGCGAGACGGCCGGGGACGAAGGCGATGGCGAGGGCGAGGGCGGCGAACCCCGCCGCGGCTGGTGGCAGCGCACTTTTGGTGCGTGACACCGGGCGGGGCGTGACATGTGGGGCGGCGGGGATGATCCATCCCCGCCGCTCACGCACCGTTCATGCGGCCCGGCCCATCCCGTTGAGGGGCGCGGGGCCGCAACGGGCGGTTGATCGCAGGGGATAATCCGCCATGATGCCGGTCATGAAGCGCTTCGTATCGCTCTTCGCGCTCCTGCTGCTGGTCTGTGTCGCGAACCCGGTCTACGCCCAGTCGATCCTGCGCGACGCGGAGAGCGAGGCGCTGCTCGCGGACATGTCGCGCGACCTGATCAAGGCCGCCAATCTTCAACCCAACAACGTCCGGATCGTGCTGATCAACGATCAGTCGATCAACGCCTTCGTCGCGGGCGGGCAGGCGGTCTATCTCCATTCGGGCCTGATCGACGCCGCCAGCAGCGCCAACGAGGTGCAGGGCGTGATCGCGCACGAGCTGGGCCATGTCACCGGCGGGCATGTGCCCTTGGGCGACCGCATGGCCAAGGGCGCGACCGGGATCACCATCCTCAGCCTGCTGCTTGGCGCGGCGGCGATGGCCGCCGGTTCAGCGGATGCCGGCATGGGGCTGATGCAGATGGGTCAGCGCGCCGCGCTCGGCAATTTCCTCGCCTTCAGCCGCGCGCAGGAAGCGACCACCGACGCCGCCGGGGTCAAGTTTCTCTCGGGCGCGGGCGTGAGCGGTCGTGGCATGCTCGACTTCTTCAAGAAGCTCCAGCAGCAGGAATATCGCTGGGGCCTCAAGCGCGGCGGCGAGCAGAGCTATGTGATGAGCCACCCGATATCGGGCGACCGCATCGCGACGCTGACCGCCGACCTTCAGGCGGACCCGGCGTGGAGCAAGCCCAGCGATCCCGCGCTGGAGGAACGCTTCCGCCGGATGCAGGCCAAGCTGCGCGGCTATGTCTCCGATCCCAAGGATACGCTGCGCCGCTATCCCGAAACCGACACTACCGTTCCGGCGCGTTACGCGCGCGCCTATGCCTATCATAAGTCGGGCTATCCGCAGCAGGCGGCGGGCGAGGCGGCGGCGCTGGTCAAGGCCGAACCGCACAACCCCTATTTCCTTGAGCTGGAAGGGCAGATTCTGCTCGAATCGGGCAAGCCCAAGGAGGCGATCGCGCCACTGCGCGAAGCGACCGAGAAGACCAATTACCAGCCGCTGATCGCCACCACCTTCGGCCATGCGCTGCTCGCGGTCGAGGATCCCGCGCTGCTGCCCGAGGCGGAGAAGGTGCTGCGCCAGTCGGTGGTGCGCGACCGTGAAAACCCCTTCGCCTGGTATCAGCTCGGCATGGTCTATGAGCGCAAGGGCGACAGCGCTCGCGCCGCGCTCGCCACCGCCGAACGCTCCAGCATGATCGGCGACATGGGCCGCGCGCTGCCCAGCGCACAGGCGGCGATGGCCGGGCTGCCGCAGGGCTCGCCCGACTGGATCCGCGCGCAGGACATCGTCATGGCCGCGCAGGCGATGATGCAGGACAGGAAAAGAAGGTGACCGATTCGATGGTGAAGTCTCCGCTGGCGCTCGCCGGCCTGTTGGTGCTGTCCGCGGCGATCGGTGCCGGATCGGTGATCGGGATGCAGGCGCTGGTTCCCGGCGGGGTCGCCGATACCGACAAGGCGCGGGTTGGCCAGATCGTTCGCGATTATGTGCTCGCCAATCCCGAAATCCTGCCCGAGGCGATGAAGCGCCTTCAGGATCGCGAGATGGGCCGGGCGGTGGCATCGAGCCGCGCGGCGATCATTCAGCCCTATGCCGGCGCCTGGGAAGGCAACCCCCGCGGCGACGTCACCGTCGCGGTCTATATGGACTATGCCTGCGGCTATTGCCGCGCCAGCCTGCCGCTGATCGCGCGGCTGGTGGCGGAGGACAGCAATGTCCGCATCGTCTATCGCGAGCTGCCGGTGTTGAGCGAGGTCAGCCGCACCGCCGCGCGCTGGGGCCTCGCCGCGGCGGATCAGGGCAAGTTCAAACCGTTCCACAACGCGCTCTATTCGGCGGGTCAGCTGAGCGAGGCGTCGATCCGCGCCGCGGCCGCTTCGGCCGGACTCGATATCGCCAGGGCACAGGCCGCGCTCGCCAGCCCGCGCGTCGAGGGTGAGATCAGGCAGAATCTCGAGGTCGGCCAGAAACTCGGGGTCACCGGCACGCCCAGCTGGATCATCGGCGATCAGGTCATCTCGGGCATGGTGCCCTATGAGGTGCTCGAACGGGCGGTGCAGGCGGCGCGCAAGAAGGGCTGATCCGCTTTCCCCCGGTTGCGAACGAATAATGAACGTTGCGGGTTGCGAAGCCCGCATCCGTCCCTACATCGCGCGCAAACAGGGGGCCTTCCATGCAGCCGATCCTTTCCGTACGCGGTGTCAGCAAGACCTATGCCTCCGGGCATAAGGCGCTGGGATCGGTCGATCTCGATATCAGCAAGGGCGAGATCTTCGCGCTGCTCGGGCCGAACGGCGCGGGCAAGACGACGCTGATCAGCATCATCTGCGGCATCGTCACGCCCAGCTCGGGCACGATCGTCGTGGACGGGCACGACGCGCTGTCCGAACCGCGCGCGGCGCGGATGAAGATCGGGCTGGTGCCGCAGGAACTGTCGGTCGACATGTTCGAGACGGTTCAGGCGACCGTCCGCTACAGCCGCCGCCTGTTCGGCCGTGCCGGGCATGACGATTATGTCGATCAGGTGCTCAAGGACCTGTCGCTCTTCGACAAGCGCCATAGCAAGGTGATGGAGCTGTCTGGCGGCATGAAGCGCCGCGTGCTGATCGCCAAGGCGCTGGCGCACGAACCCGACATCCTGTTCCTCGACGAGCCGACGGCGGGCGTCGACGTCTCGCTTCGCCGCGACATGTGGAAGCTGATCGGTTCGCTGCGCGAGCGCGGCACCACGATCATCCTCACCACCCACTATATCGAGGAGGCCGAGGAAATGGCCGACCGGGTGGGGGTGATCAACAAGGGCGAGCTGCTGCTGGTCGAGGACAAGGCCGCGCTGATGAAGAAGCTGGGCAAGCGCGAGATGGACATCGCGCTGGTCGAGCCTCTGGACGATGTTCCTCACGAACTGGACGAATGGCACCTCGCGCTGGAGGATGACGGGCATCGCCTGCGCTACACCTTCGACGCTCAGGCCGAACGTACCGGCATCCCCTCGCTGCTGCGCAAGCTCGGCGACCTCGGCATCCAGTTCAAGGATCTCGATACCTCCAAGTCGAGCCTCGAGGACATCTTCGTCGACCTTGTCGAACGTCGTGATGAGGAGAAGGCGGCATGAAGGGCTTCAACCATCACGGCGTCTGGGCGATCTATCGCTTCGAGATGGCGCGCGCGCTGCGCACGCTGTGGCAGAGCCTGGTCACCCCGGTCATCACCACAGCGCTCTACTTCGTCGTGTTCGGCGGCGCGATCGGGTCGCGGATGCAGGAGCTGGACGGGGTCGCCTATGGCAGCTTCATCGTGCCGGGCCTCATCATGATGAACCTGTTGCAGCTGTCGATCTCGAACGCGTCGATCGGCATCTATTTTCCCAAGTTCACGGGCACGGTCTATGAGCTGCTCTCCGCGCCGGTCTCGGCGATGGAGATGGTGATTGGCTATGTCGGCGCCGCGGCAACCAAGTCGATCGCGATCGGGCTGGTGATCCTGTTCACCGCGATGCTGTTCGTCGATGTGCCGATCAAACACCCCTTCATGATGCTGACGATGCTGGTGCTGACCGCGCTGACGTTCAGCATGCTCGGTTTCATCATCGGCATCTGGGCCAAGGGGTTCGAGCAGCTTTCGTTCGTCCCCGCGCTGATCGTCACGCCGCTGACCTTCCTTGGCGGCGCCTTCTACACGATCAACATGCTGCCCGATCCCTGGCGCACGATCAGCCTCGCCAACCCGGTGGTCTATCTGGTCAGCGGGTTCCGCTGGAGCTTCTTCGGCACCGGCGACGTGTCGATCGGGGTGAGCCTCGGCTTCACCGCGGCATTCCTGCTGCTGTGCCTCGGCGTGATCGGCTGGATCTTCAAGACCGGCTGGCGGCTCAAGAACTAGCTAGCTCCGCTGGTGCTGAGCCTGTCGAAGCACTTCTTCGATCCGTTCGCCCCTGGCCGCCCTTCGACAGGCTCAGGGCGAACGGTGTTCATCGCGCGGCTTACCCGGCGACGGGTAATGTGATCAGCGATCCGGCGCAGACGCGCTGGGTCGCTTTCACGAAGTCCGCGGGCTTCGCCTTGTAGATGTTGGGCACGAATTTCTGCGGGTTGCGGTCGATCACCGGGAACCAGCTCGACTGGACCTGAACCATGATGCGGTGGCCCTTCCTGAAGACGTGATCGTGGTCGCGCAGCGGCACGTTCCACGCCACGACCTTGTTCGGCACCAGCGGTTTGGGGGTTGAGAAGCTTTCCAGCCAGCGTCCGCGCCGCACCTCCATCGCGATCGGCAGTTGGAAGCCGTTGAGCGTCTTGGGGTAATCGCCCAGCGCCTTGACCGGCGTCGTCATGTCATAGTCGTCGGGCAGCACGTCGATCAGCTTGACCACCATGTCGCTGTCGGTGCCCGACGTGGAGGCCTGCAGCGTCGCGGTGATCGCGCCGCTGACGGTCAGATCCTTGTCGAGCGGCGCGCTGATATAGGTCAGCACATCGGGCCGCCCGTCGACGAAGCGCTGGTCGGCCGCTTCCCACCAGCGCCATTCCTGCGACGGATAGGTGATCGAGATCGGCCGTTCGCGATACGGCACCGGATTGGCCGGGTCCGAGACATAGTCGCGGCATGCGGTGCCCGCCGGCGCGGTAAACGACAGGCTGCCATCGGCATTGAGATAGAGGTTGGTCGCCTTCGTCCCCGCGGGCGGCCATTTCGTGTAATTCTTCCACTGCCATGATCCGCTCTGGAAGATCTTGGCCTCGCCGGTCGGCTGCGCGCCCTTGCCGTGCAGCCAGTGCGCGAAGAACGGCGCCTCGATATCGCGCATGAATTCGGTGCCGCTGGGCTTGCCGAAATTGATATAGCCGAGATTGTCGCCCGCGCTTTTCCAGCTGCCGTGGTTCCATGGCCCCGCGACGACGATGCTCAGCCCCTTGGGGTCGTCCTTCTCCATCCGCTCATAGATCTTCCAGCCGCCGAGCGGATCCTCCTGATCCCAGAAGCCGACGACGTGCAGC
This sequence comes from Sphingomonas sp., assembly GCA_035481255.1. Lineage (GTDB taxonomy): Bacteria > Pseudomonadota > Alphaproteobacteria > Sphingomonadales > Sphingomonadaceae > Sphingomonas. The sequence continues at coordinate 5,268 of DATIGZ010000122.1, forward strand.
GTCGGCACGGTGGTGCGGCCGAGCCGGTCGGTCCACACCTGACGCTTCCAATGGTCGTCGTAATCGGGATGCTCGATGATCTGAGTCAGCATCGGCACGCTGCCCTTGAAATGCAGCTTGTCGAGATTCTCGACCGGGCCGAGCTTCAGGAACCAGTCGTACATGTCCACCGGCGGCGGACCGCCGGGGTTATAGTCGAAATCGTCGCCGTCCTTGTTGTTCTGGAGGCCGTAGGTCCAGTCGGTGAGGTAGGAGAGGCGGAACGCGCCATAGCGGTGGAGATCGTCGTTCATCCACCAGTCGTTCCACGCCGCCTGCGGGCTGACGGCCTTGAGCGCCGGGTGCGGTCGGGCGAGCGCCACCGCGGCGGCATAGCCGGGATAGGAGCCGCCGGTCATGCCGACGCGGCCGTTATTGTCGGCGACGTTCTTCACCAGCCAGTCGATCGTGTCCCACGCGTCGCTCGCCTCGTCCGGCGCGTTCGAGCCGGGGGGGGAGAGCGCCATCGACATCGCGAACACGCCCTCCGACTTGTAGCGTCCGCGCATGTTCTGGAAGACGAGGATGTAGCCGTCCTCCATCATGTATTTGATCGACGCCGGCACCGCCTTCGGCGCCGCCCCGGGCACGCCATAGGGGGTGCGCTGCAGGATCATCGGCAGCTTGCCGCTCTTGCCGGTGGGGCGCAGGATCACGGTTTGCAGCTTCGTCCCGTCGCGCATCGGCACCATCACCTCCTGAAAGGTGAAGGCGGCGGCTTCGGCCTGCGGCGCCGCGGCCTGGCGGGCAGGGGCCGGGGCGGTCAGTGTCGCGGCGAGGGCGGTGGCAAGCAGGACGGCGGCGCGGTGCATCTTTGTCTCCCCGGATGGCCGCGGGAATAGAGGCGCGCCGCCAAAGGGTGTCAATCGCTCTCGCGCCGCGCGATCGCCGGTCGCAGGACGAGACCGTTGAGGTTGAGCAGCGCGTGCGTCAGCATCGTGAACCATAAGGCGCCCGTGGCGAGATAGAGCCAGCCGAGCAGCGCGCCGACGATGCCCGCGAAGATTCTGCCCCTCAAGCCCTGAAAGCGGTGGCCCGCGCCGAAAAGCACCGTCGCGAACGCGAAGCCGAGCCACGCACTGCCGGTGGCCAGCGTCGCGAACAGCGGGAGTGCGAGGCGGAAGAACAGTTCCTCCACCACCGCGGCGGCGGTGCCCAGCGCCGCCGTCCAGGCGAACTCGCCGTCTTCACGCGGGAGGATGCGTTCAACATTTCCGGAGGTGAACGGCCGTCGGCCGCCCCGCACCTGCCAGCGGACGAGGATCAGGCCGAGGATCGTGCTGATGCCGAGCGCGATGAGGGTGCCCAGGCCGATCGCCGCCGGGTCTCCCCCGAAACCGGCGAAGCGCCGGGCATGCACGGCGATTCCGGCGAACTCGGCGGGCAGGCGGGCCAGCGCGTCGAGC
>DATIGZ010000123.1:0-9795 GCA_035481255.1 Sphingomonas sp.
GCCCGAGCCTGCCGGTTTCCGAGCTCGCCGCCTTCTTCTGCTTGCCCGGCCCAAGCGCGATGCGCGGTTTGACGAAGCTCGAGAAGATCTCCGGGGTCGCCATGTTGGTATGCAGCACGTCTTGCTGCGCCTTGTCCTCGATCGCCCAATGCGCCGAAGGCACGGTGACCACGCCGTCATTGCGGTCGTACATGTAGCAGACGGCGGGCAGCGTGTTGCCGGCCAGGATCGAGAACTCGACGCCCTTCCGGTTGACATGCTCGGCATTGAACTGTGCCACCACGCTCGGCCGCAATTCGCGCATCGCGTTCATCGTCCGGTCGGTCGCCTCCAGCGGCACGCTGATCAGGTCGGCGCAGCGGCTGCCCATGTTGGGCGTGCCGAGCATGACGAGGTGCGACACCTGCGGCTTGCCGTCGGGATAGACCGGCATCACCGCATGGATGTAGCGGCGGCTGATCAACCCGCCCATCGAATGCGCGACGATATCGATGTGCCAGGCGTTGCGGTCCTTCTGCGCATAGTTGATGTAGCTGCGCAGCTCGCTGGCATTTTCGGCGATCGTGTTCGTCGGGCCGAGATTGGTGACGAACTCGCCGGTGCTCATCTTGCCATGCTCGGGCTTCTCGCCCACCGGGAACGCCTTCCAGTCATAGCTGTGGCCGGTGGTCAGGATGTTCTGCCAAGTCTCCCATGCTTTCCAGTTCGACCACAGGCCATGGACCAGCACGACGGGCTTGGGCGCGACCTTCAGGTTCCGGGTCGTCTCATCGACCTTCTTGCCCGATTCCACCACCTCGGCCTTGATCCGCTGGGTCATCCGCGGGCGGCCGTCATCGTACCAGGCATAGCCCGAGCTATCCCATTCGAAGGTGACCTCGCGCTCCTCGCCGGCGGGCACGGTGACGGTCAGCTCCTCAAGCTGCCCGTCGGGGCGCGTCCCGTCCGATTTGTCGCCCTTGTAGGTGTCGCGGAACTTGACCGTCGCCATCTTCTCTTCGGGGCTGTCGTTCGCGACGATCGCGGTCATCTGAACCAGATTGCCGTCGACCGTTCCGGTCGTTTCGTTGATTTCCGCCCATTCGCCCCAATTGGGGAAGCGCATATGCTCGAACTTGACGTCGACCAGGCGCAGCGCGCCGCCGCACCGGCTCAGGCTCCAGCGCAGCGTCTCGGTAACGCCATGAGCGGAGACCGAATGGCTGCCCGCCAGCTTGTCGGGGGTGGACGGGTTGACCCGATGCTCGCCGCTACTCGCGAAGCGCACGCCGCCGATCGTCGTCGGCATGTCGGCGATGCTGTCGCTCACGCCCTGCTTGGGGGTGCACTGACCGCTGAAGCTCGACGAGTTCGATCCCGAGACGGTGCCCTTGATCTCCGGCAGAAGGACACCGACCGTGTAGGTGCCATCCGAATCCAGGGAGATATCGACATCGGTATCGAGTCCGCTGCCGCTCGCTCTGGTCCGGCTTTGCGTGACGAAGCTGCCGGACATCGACCGCGGCGTCCGCTCATGCGGGCAGATATACCGGTCCTGAGCGGATTTGCTCTCGGTCGAGATTGAGCTGAGGCTGATGTTCGCGCGACCCATGCTGACATCGGGGTCCGGCGTCGCGCGGACCGCGACCTGCGCGGCATAATCGTAGGTCATCGACCAGTTCGTCGTTTCCGTGCCGTTGCCGGAGACGCGTGTCTCGGTCTTCGTATCGCTGTTGGACTGCGAGCGCGTATACTGGACCGACCCGGTCCATCCGCCGGTGCAGCGCGCAGCCGCCGCGGACACCGCGGTCGCGACCGGCGCCGCCGCGCCTGACAGCATCAATCCGGCCGCGATGGCCGGCAAGGTGCGCAAAACGATCATCCAGATCCTCCAAAGCCTGCAACGGCGGAAGCGTCCCGCCGGCATCCGCCACGGAACGACAAAGCCGCCAGTTCGCGGGCGGCCGGGAATGCCGGCGGCGTTAACCGCCGGCATTCGGCTGTGCGAAGCCGATCAGGCCTCGGGCTTGGCCTCCGCCTTGGCACTGCGCGCTTCCGGCTTGGCTTCTGCCTTGCCGCGTGCTTCCGGCTTGGCCTCGGCCTTGCCGCGCGCCTCGGGCTTCGCCTCGGCCTTGCCCCGTGCTTCAGGCTTCACCTCGGCCTGCGCCAGCGCGGGCACCGGCAGGCTCAGGGCAATCGCGGCGGCGAGGAACGGGAGTTTACGCATGCTATGTCTCCAACTGCTTGAACGTTGGAGGCGAGTGTCCCTTAATCCGCGGGGGATTTGCCGGATCTGTCGGTCCTCTCGCCTCACGGCCTGAGGCCGCAAGGAACGGACTGCCCTCCGAGGGGCCGCCTCGCATCGCCCCTTCGTCGAACCCGGCTGGTCGTGCGATCTGGCCTGCGTCTCTGCGACAAGCCCTGCCTATAGCGCGACCAATCCATCGGCGACGGTTCTCCGCCAGCCAGCGATTCGTCAGGCCCGCTTACTCTGCGTTACCCCGCGCGAGCGGCAAGCGCACGATCGCCAGAAAACCGCGGTCGCGCTTCGGCGTGTCGAGGCTGCCGGCGGCGCCATAGAGAGTTTCAAGCCGCTGGCGGACGTTGGCGATACCTGCGCCAGTACCGGGCCTGGCGTCCTTTTCCAGCCCCATCCCGTCGTCCTCGACCGCGACCATGAGCGTGTCACCATCGGCTGAGGCCTCGACGCTGATCTTCACCGGTGTCGCCGACGGAGCAAGCGCGTATTTGATCGCATTCTCGATCAGCGGCTGCAGCAGGAAGCGCGGTACAAGCACGTCGGCGAGTTCCGGCGGGCAGGTAAATTGAACCTCGAGCCGCTCACCGAACCGGACACTCTCGATCTCCAGATAATGCCGCAGCGTCGCGAGCTCGTCCTCCAGCGGCAGCAGTGCGCCAGGCTCGGACGATAGCGTGGCACGCAAGAAATCGGATAGCCTGGCCAGCATCGCATCGGCTGCGCCATAATCCTTGAGGACGATCAGCGACGAAATGGCGTTGAGCGTGTTGAACAGGAAGTGCGGATTGAGCTGATAGCGCAACGCGGCGAGGCTGGCCGCGCTCGCTGCGGCTTCGGCCCGGCTTGTCGCCTCGCGCGCCGCTGTCCGCTCCAATCCGCGCTCGCGCATCAGCCCGTTCGCCCTGATCATGGCAACCACCGCGGCGGGCAGCGCGCATCGCCAGACGCGCGCAAGGTCCGACGATGTTTAAGCTTCGACTGCATTCCGGTTCCATTGCGTAATGTGCAGCGAGCATAGAGGAAGCGCGGTCCGCTGACGTCCTGCCTCGTCGCGTTCAGGTCAGTCTTCGTCGCGAGAAATTTGGCCCCGACGAACGGACATCGGGCTTCGTCGCTGACGCGTGGAATGCACGCGCAAGTCAGTCATAGCCGGGACATCTCGCGGCAACCCGCCGCCAGGAGAACCGCCATGGCGCATGCCGGATACCGTCACAGCCTGGTCGCGTACTGCCTGCTTGGTGCGCTCGTCATTGCCGGCACGCAAACGGCGACCGCCAAGCCGGGAAATCGCTCTTCCTCTCCGCTCCCGGCGGCAGAGTCGCTCGAAATACTTCCATCGGGTCACCCCGTCGTTCAGGTGAGCATCGACGGCTCCGCGCCGAAACGCTTCGTCATCGACACCGCCGCGAGCAGCACTACGATCATGCCGAAGCTGCGGGCCGCGATGCCCGGTCTGGTCGTCAAGGACTCCGGCGCGCCGCTCGACGGCGCGTCAGGCCGGACCCATGTCGAAACGACGGTCGTCGGCCAGTTGCAGATCGCCGGTCATGTGTTCCGCTCGCCCGAGCTTCTGCTGCTTCCGCCGGGACCGACCGATCGCCTCGGCATCGACGGCATATTGGGCGCCGACATCATCGCCGACTTCGCGGTCGAGATGGACCTGCCCGGCCGCAACTGGCGTATGACGCCGAAGGTCGAAGCCGGGATGCTCGACGGGCTTTCGGCCTCGGCTCCCTTCACCCTCGATGCCCAACGCGCGCCGCGCCTGACGATCCGCATCAACGGCATCGAAATGCCCGCCGTGCTCGATACCGGCGCACGCGGAACGATCGTCAACTGGGCCGGAGCAAAGGCGATCGGTCTGACACCCGACAGCCCCGGCCTCGCCAAAGTGTCGGACATCAAAGGCGCGACCAACCACGCGACCGCGAGCGTCGAGACGCGGTTGACCACACTGTCGATCGGCGAGGCCGAGGTCGAGGCCCCAAAAATACGGATCGCCGATCTGTCGGTATTCAAGGTGCTCGGTTTCGGGGCCGAGCAACCGGCGGTGATCCTGGGGATCGACATGTTCGCCGACCGGCGCCTCGTCATCGATCATCCCGGACTGCGTCTGCACGTCTCTCCGCCGACGGCGCCGCGCGCCGCGACTCCGCAATCCTAACTCGAAAGCGAACTCACACATGAAGAACATCCTGATCCGCGGCGCTGCGCTCAGCGCGCTCGCCATCGCCGCGACCGCGGCCATCGCTCAACAGGCGCCCAAGCCCAAGGTTGAAGCCGTCTACTGGCTCTCCGCCGAAACCGTCTCCGGCATGGCGACCGGCCAGCCCATGGGCGTCGAGAAGAATTTGGTGCTTCAGCTGGGTTCGGCGCGCCGCGCTCCCGCGCCGAGCGCCGCGCACCTTCCGCCGCAGACGCTGCAAGCGGGCGAGCGCCTGCCGCTGATCACCCCGGCGGGCGTGACACCCAAGGGCGATGGCAGAACCAACTATCAGCCGGGCACGTCGCAACAGCCCAAGGGAAAGATGGAAATCTATTGGGGCTGCGGAGAGAACGCTGGCGCCGGTCAACCGTTCGTGATCGATTTCGCGACAATGAGGCCGGGTGCGGCGTCACCGTTCGGCGCGGTTCCCAACGTGCGCGCCATGACGCCTCCATCGGCTGACCGCCATGCGACCTATGGTGAATGGCCCAACGGACGGAAGGGCGCACGCGTCCCGCGCGCCGGGTCGCTTACCGGCGACCATGTCGTTCAGGGCAATTACTCGCCCGAGATGCGCTTCGCGGTGGCGCCCGCCAACGATTTCCTCGCGCCGCTCGCGCCGCGCAACGCCAACCTGCCGTCGGGCGCGGTCAAGATCAGCTGGCCCGTGCTTGCCAATGCGCGTGGCTACATCCTGACAGTCACCGGTGCACGCGAGGACGGCACGATCGTCATGTGGACGTCGAGCGCGGTGCGCATGGCGGGCATGGCGCTTCCCGACTATCTCGAACAGGGAGACATCGCGCGGCTCGTCCAGCAACGCATCCTGCTCGGCCCGGAGGCCACCGAATGCGCGGTCCCGGCGGCGGTTGCCAAGGCGGCCTCCTCATCGATGCTGATGATGACTGCCTACGGCCCGGAGGCCAATTACGGCGCGCCACGCGAGGCGCCTGCCGGCTGGGCCGTCAAGCTGCGCACCAAAGCCACGCATATGAGCATGCTCGGCGTCGACTTCTCCAAACTGATGAGCGGTGACGGTGAGGACGACGGCGATGCGCCTGCGGAGGACGTGAAGCCGAAGAAGAAGCGTGGCCTGCTGCGCGGGATCATCGGCGGCGCGCTCGGCGTGCCCGGTTGATCGCCGTCCGCGCTCTCCGCCGCTTTCAGAAAGCCCGCACCATGAACCACCCCTTATTGAGGCTTGCCATGTTCAGTCTTTTTGCAGCGTCGCCCGTCATCACCCCGGCGGCGATGGCGGCTCCAGGCGACAGCCGCGCGCCCAAGAAACTGATGCAACGCTGGACCGCCGATCAGCCCGATCCCGGTCCCGGCCTGCCGGGCTGGTACTCGAAGGCGCCCGACATTCATGTCCACCAGCCGCGTAATCTCGCACCGATCCCCGTCGCCGAACTCGACCTGCTCCGCCGCCGCGCGATGATCGCCTTCGACGCGCTGATGCAGCAGCCGTCGCTGCGCGACGTCCGCGGGACTAGCCTGCACGCCGACATCAACATCTCGGTCGTTCCGACGCTCGATGGCGTGCGGCTGGTCGCCGCCACCTTCACGATCAGGGCAAAGAGCGTGCTCGAAGGCAAAGCGGACACGGTGCAGCGCGACGGCCGTTACCTGACGCCGTCCGAAGAAGGCCCCGTTCTCAGCGTCTTCCTCAACCCCTACGACATGATGGCGCGCCGTCAGGTGCAGGCCGAAGGTGTGCGGGGCCGCAGCCTTCAGGTCCGTACCGGCGGGGCCTATGGCCTCTATGTCGCGGACCAACTGCCCGACTATGATCCCAATTCGGAATATGCGTGGGGACCGCGCCCGCTCGCCCTGCAATTGCAGAACGACCGCAGCTGGTATCAGCCGGGTTCGGCCGGCGTGCACCCGCTGCTCGTCCACGTCTCGAGCTATTCGCACGAGAATGACGAGCTTCGGGGCGACCGGCTGAGTCCGGACCGCCCCTTCGCACGCCTCGCCGCGGCGATGTTCATGGTCGACTGGGAAGCGGTCCAGCAGCGCATGAAGGCGGTGAAGTGATGCGCGCCCTCACCCCGCTCGCTATGGCGCTGGTCCTCATGCCGGCCGCCGCCTTTGCCCAACGCGCCGACGAAAACGCCACGACCAGCGCCGAGGACGCGTTCGGCACCTCGATCGGCGGCGAAAAGATCGGCATCTACAACCCCAATTACGTGCGCGGCTTCTCGGCCGCCGAAGCGGGGAATATTCGCCTCGACGGTCTCTATATCGATCAGCAGGGCGGATTCACCGAACGGTTGATCGGGGCCCTGCAGATGCGCGTGGGCCTCTCCGCGCAAAGCTATCCCTTTCCCTCACCCACCGGGATCGCGGACTATGGGCTGCGGCTGCCCGGCGATAAGGCATTGGTCAGCGTCAGCGGGCGGTTCGGCCCTCTCGGCTCAGCGGCGGTCGAGGCTGATGTGCAACTGCCGATTTCCGGGCGCCTCGCTGTCGGGGGCGGTTTCGGACTGATCGCCGACAAGAACCACACGGGCGGCTCTGCCAACTATCAGACCGCCGGACTGCTCGCGCGCTGGCAGCCCGTCGACGGCATCACCCTCACCCCGTTCTGGAGCCGCACCGGCATCTCCGACGAGGAGAATGCCCCGCTGTTCCTGACGGCCGGTAACCATCTGCCGCCGCAGATCGAGCGTGTGAAGCGGCTCGGCCAGAAATGGGCGACCAATGCGGGGGAGATGGTCAACACCGGCGTCGTCGCATCGGCGGTCATGGGCGACTGGACGCTGAAGGGCGGGCTGTTCCGCTCGCTGCTCAACCTCGACCGCTCGCATACCCAGCTCTTTCTCAACATCCGGCCCGACACCACGGCCGATGAAGTGGTGATTGCGACCCCGGGGCGCCGGTCGGCCTCGACCAGCGGTGAAGTCCGTCTCTCGCGCCGCATTGCGGACGGACCGCGGCTTCACACCGTCCACCTCTCGCTGAAAGGCCGCGACCGCGTGCGCCGCTATGGCGGCGACCGCTCAATCGTCATCGGCAACCACCGGCTTGAGGACCCGATCGCTTTCCCCGAACCCGTGTCAGCATTCGGGGTTCAAACCCGCGATACGGTTCGCCAGTGGACCGCGGGCGTCGCCTATGAAGGACGCTGGAAGGGTGTCGGCGAAATCAGCCTTGGCCTGCAAAAGACCCGCTATCGCAAGCATGTGATCGACCCCAACGCGCCGGACATCCGCAGTGCCGACGATCCGCTGCTGTTCAATGCCACGGCTGCCGCCCACGCATCCCCGTCGCTGGCCTTCTACGCCGGCTATACGCAGGGTCTTGAAGAAAGCCCGGTCGCCCCTGGTGTCGCGGTTAACCGCGATACCGCGCCGCCGGCGATCCGCACGCGTCAGATCGATGGTGGCGTCCGCTGGTCGATCACGCCCGATATCAGATTGGTCGCCGGCATCTTCGAAGTGGCCAAGCCCTTCTACTCGATCGACACGGCGCGCGTCTTCCGCCCGCTCGGCGACGTGCGCCATCGCGGCGCGGAATTCTCCTTCTCCGGCAGGATCGCGCCGGGCCTGACCGCCATCGTCGGGACCGCGCTGATCGACGCAACGCTGTCGGGCGACGCCGTCGAGAGCGGGCTCGTCGGCCGGAAGCCGGTCGCCAGCTTCGGCCGGCTCACGAACGCCGTGCTCGACTACCGGCCGGCGTTCGCGCCCGACTTCTCGGTCGACCTCGTTCTCGAAAGCACTTCGGACCGGGTCGCGAGCACCGACGGCAAGCTCAGCATCCCCGCGCGCACCATCGCATCGCTCGGCGGCCGGTACCGGTTCAAGCTTGGTCAGGCCCCCGCGACTCTGCGTATGCAACTGGCGAATGTCGGCAACAAATATGGCTGGGCGAACGGCTCGTCGGGTATCTATCTCTACAACTATCCGCGCAGACTGACGGCTACGCTGACCACGGATTTCGGGTGAGGATACAGAACGCTCGAGACGCAATGGTTCCGGCTTTCCGCCCACGGTCCTCGTCATAGCACCGCGGTCGATCGGGCGGATTTCTGCCGGATCCTTCTGGAGCGCGCGCGGTTTGCCCCGCGCGCGCTCTCGCGCATCGGTGGCATTCGCCAGCATAGATCCGTACGGCGGTCGGGGTTCGTGCGCACCCGCAGCAGCCTGATCTTTGCATAATTATCAGCCCGACCTGCTTTGAGCTTTCCTGCGACCAAGATTAGCATAGACATGCCCGTCGCCATTTTATAATATCTATATGCCAATAGGGGAGGCTAAACGAGATATCGAGCGATTGTGGCTCGCCTTCCGGATGCTCGAGCGCAAGGCTGGGCGCCATTCGCCGATCACATCCGCGATGGGCAACGGATCGGGCCCAACCGGGCGGCCGTCTACAGCCGCCGGATCGTACATCCCGCCTGTTTTCCAAAGGCGAACTGCTCCTCCAATTTACGGCACTCATTCAATCGATCAACACGGAGTATGCGATGCTTCACTCTTCGAAACTCACGATTGCAGCGTGCGCGTTCCTGCTGGTTGGAGCGGCCCCGCCGGGTGAGCGCTGGAACCCGGCCTGGACCGCGAGCATGTGGAAAGCCGCGGATCGCAATCAGGAAGTGTCGATCGAGAATGCGACGGTCCGCTTCGCGGTTCGTGTGGGTACGGAAGGCGGCAAAATCCGACTTCGATTGTCCAACGAATATGGTCAGCAGTTCCGTATCGGCTCCGCCAGCATTCGCCTTAGGGACGGGAAAGCGGTGCGGGTCACTTTCGACCGGCAAGGCTCGGTACATGTGCCCGCCAATGCCGACATCGTCAGCGACGCCACGAAGCTGCGGGTCAAGGCATTCGACGTCGTCGAAATTTCGCTTTACCTGCCCGACGCGGTCAAGCTGAACACCGTCCATGGCGCCGGCGGCGCCAAGACGCTGATCTCCCCGCCCGGCGATCATACCAAATCGTCTTTCACTCCGGCGCGCAGGTCGGACAATCGGCCCCTGCTGGCTGTGGTCGAGGTGCTGGGCAAGACGGCGCGGCCGGTGATTGTCGCCTATGGCGATTCGATTACCGACAATACCGGATGCGCGATCGATGCCGTGCCGATCTGCCGCTGGGGCGACGTACTCGGCCGCCGTCTGACGGCGGCGGGCAAGCCGCATGTGGTGGTGACCCAGGCGATCTCCGGCAATCGCGTCATCACCTTTGGCACCGGCCCCAGCGCGGTGGAGCGGTTCGAGCGGGACGTGCTGAAGTTGCCCGGGGTCACGCATGTCGTGCTGCTGGAGGGTATCAACGATATTGGCTCTTCGGGTCGCGTCCGGCCGAACGGCACGACCGCCCCGACGATCACTTATGAAGAGCTGATC
>DATIGZ010000124.1:0-4586 GCA_035481255.1 Sphingomonas sp.
CCGTACGAGAGACAATGGCGAATGCCCGCCTCGTCGCCAGCAATATCATCGATGGACATAATGCCGCGTTCGACCTGACGCCAAAGAGAACGTAGGTTTCCCGAAAACGCCAACTTAGGAGTCGACATGTTCCTTTCCGGCAAGTCCGCCATCGTTACCGGCTCGACCTCCGGCATCGGCCTCGCCATTGCAAAAGCCCTTGCTTCTGAAGGGGCTAGCGTGGTCATCAACGGCTTCGGCGACGCCGCCGCGATCGAGACCGAACGCACCGCCCTCGAAACGCTGAGCAACGCCAAAGCCCTCTACGACCCCGCCAACATGTCCCAGCCCGACGCCATCTACGCGATGGTCGAACGCTGCTATGCCGAGTTCGGGGGGCCGGATATCATCGTCAACAATGCCGGCATCCAGCATGTGGCCGCGATCGAAGATTTCCCGCCCGAGAAATGGGACGCCATCATCGCGATCAACCTCTCCTCGGCATGGCACATGATGCGCGCAGCGGTGCCGCACATGAAGGCCGCGAAATGGGGGCGGATCATCAACACCGCCTCGGCTCACAGCCTCGTGGCAAGCCCCAACAAGTCAGCCTATGTCGCCGCCAAGCACGGCATCGCGGGCCTGACCAAGACGATCGCGCTCGAGACCGCGACCGATGGCGTCACGGTCAACTGCATCTCGCCCGGCTATGTCTGGACGCCGCTGGTCGAAAACCAGATTCCGGACACGATGAAGGCGCGCGGTCTGACGCGCGAGCAGGTGATGAACGATGTCCTCCTCGCCGCGCAGCCGACCAAGCAGTTCGTTCAGCCGGAACAGGTCGCCGCGCTCGCGGTTTTCCTCTGTCGCGATGAAGCGAGCGCGATCACCGGCGCGAACTACGCGATGGACGGCGGCTGGACGGCGGCCTGAGATGCGTATCGCCGCCGCAGCCCTGATCGCCCTCTCCCTCACCGCCTGCACGAAGGACGGCAAGCTTCGGCTCGTCGAGGAAGCAACCGAAACGCGTTGGCGGATGATCACCACCGATCAGGACCGCGAGCGGCTGCGCAACTGGCGCAAGGCATGGGTTGAGGCGTTGCCCAAAGCACGCAAGGCCGACGCCGCGGCGATCGCGGAACAGGGACCGCTGTTCGAGCCCGATCAGACGTTGAGCCGCGCGATGCCGCCCACCGGTGACTATAAATGCCGCACCTTCAAGCTCGGCGGCCAGCGGCCCGAAATGCGCGACTTCACCGCCTATCCGTGGTTCAGCTGCCGTGTCGGCGGTGAAGGCGAGTTGCCGACCTTCGCCAAGCTCGACGGATCGCAACGCCCGATGGGCAAGATCTACGCCGAAAGCGACACGCGCGTGATCTTCCTCGGCGCGCTGGAGCTGGGGGATGAAACCATTCCGCTCGTCTACGGGCAGGACGGCAAGCGCGACATGGCCGGCTATATCGAGCGCGTGGGCACGGCGCGCTGGCGGCTAGTGCTGCCCTGGCCGACGTTCGAATCGCAGCTCGACGTGATCGAATTGGTCCCCGCCTGAGCATAGGCTTACGCGCGATTGGACATTGCGCAGCCGTTTCGCTCCCTTACGCTAGGAATCCATGAAGCACCTCCTCATCGCCGCCGCGAGCAGCCTCGCCTTCGCCCTTCCGGCCGCCGCCGAGCCGGTCCGCGACGCCACGGTAAAGGAGTTGCCGTCGCTGATGGCGCTCTACAAGGAACTGCACGCCGCGCCCGAGCTCAGCCAGCATGAGGTGAAGACAGCGGCGCGCATGGCCGCCGAAGCGCGCAAGGCGGGATATGCGGTAACCGAGAAGGTCGGCGGTACCGGTGTGGTCGCGGTGCTTAAGAATGGTGCGGGTCCGACGATCTTGATTCGCGCCGACATGGACGGACTGCCGGTGACCGAGGAAACGGGCCTGCCCTTCGCATCGAAGGTGCACGGCAAGACCCCCGAGGGAGTCGAGACCGGGATCATGCACGCCTGCGCGCACGACACGCACATGACCGCATGGGTCGGCACGCTACGCAACCTCGCGGCGATGAAGGACAAGTGGAAGGGCACGCTGGTCATGGTCGCGCAGCCCGCCGAGGAGAACAGCGCGGGCGCGATCGCGATGCTCAACGACGGCCTCTACACGCGCTTCGGCAAGCCCAGCCATGCCATCGCCTTCCACAACAGCGCGGCGTTGCCCGCCGGCACGATCGGCATCCGCTCCGGCCCGACCTTCGCCAGCGTCGATTCGGTCGACATCGTGGTCAAGGGAGTGGGGGGCCATGGCGCCTATCCCGCGACGACCAGGGATCCGATCGTACTCGGCGCCCGGATCGTCTCGGCGCTGCAGACGCTGGTGAGCCGCGAAGTCGATCCGCTCGAATCCGCCGTCGTCACCGTCGGCAGCTTCCAGGGCGGGACCCGGCACAACATCATTCCTGAGCAGGCGCTGCTACTGCTCACCGTCCGCGCCTATACGCCGGAGGTGCGCAAGCAACTGCTCGACGGCATCGCGCGCATCGCCAGGGGAGAGGCGATCGCAGCGGGGCTGTCCGATGCGCAGATGCCAACGGTGACGATCCGCGAGAACTTCACCCCGCCCACGGTCAGCACCGATCCGTTCGCCGGGCAGCTCAAGACGTTGTTCACCACGCGCTTTGGAAAGGAACGGGTGACGGATATCGCGCCGACGATGGCAGGCGAGGATTTCGGCCGCTACCATATCGCCGACCCCTCGATCCAAAGCGTGATCTATTGGGTCGGCGGCGTGCCGCAGGATAAATGGGATGCGGCAAAGGTGTCGGGTGGTAAGGGCCTGCCTTCGCTTCACAGCTCGAAATGGGCGCCGGATGCCGAGAAGGTGATCGGCACCGCAGCGGAAGCGATGACCGCCGCGGCGCTCGACCTCCTCCAGCCCTAAGCGCTATTCCGCCTTCCGCCGCCGCTGTTCGGCAAGCTCGCGCTCCTTCTCCGCGTCATAGCCTGACGAGGGCGGCGGCTCATGCGAATGGACCGGCTGTGTCGTCGCGGGCGGGTCCGAAGCGTCCATCGATTCATCCAGCGCGCGGTCGAGCCGCGCCTGTTTGCTCTCCGGATTCTTCTCCAGCCGTTCCTCGATCGAGGCATCGGTACCAGCGTCGCCGGGTCTCACGGCGCTCTTGTCTCCGTCTTTCTGTGCGTCGTCGTGCATGGTTCAACTCCCGGTGTATCGGATTGAAAACGCACGCACCGAACCGGTGTTCCTTTGCGCACCCGCAACGAAAAAGGCCCGGCCATTGCTGGCCGGGCCTTCCCGATTCCGTCGTTCCGAACCGATCAGTCGCGCGAGCTGCCGACCAAGCTGAGGATGAACTGGAACATGTTGATGAAGTCCAGGTAGAGCGACAGCGCGCTCATGATCACCACCTTGCCGACCATGTCGGTACCGGCGACATAGGCGTACATGCTCTTGATACGCTGCGTGTCATAGGCGGTGAGACCGGCGAAGATCAGCACGCCCGCGATGCTGATGACCAGCGCCATCGGCCCCGACTGGACGAACAGGTTGATGATGCTCGCCACGATGATGCCAACCAAACCGACGATCAGGAAGCTGCCGAAGCCCGACAGGTCCCGCTTCGTCGTGTAGCCGTACAGGCTGAGACCGACGAAGCCGGCGGCCGTGGCGAAGAACGCCTGCGCAACCGAGGTGCCGGTGTAACGCAGCAGCAGCGTCGAGAGCGACAGACCCATCAGGACCGCGAAGCCCCAGAACAGCGCCTGCAGCGTGCCGGTGGACATCTTGTTCTGGCCGAAGCTCATTGCGAAGACGATGGCGAGCGGCGAGAGGATGATCAGCCACGCGAGCGGGCCGCCATTGGCGAACACCGAATAGGCCATCGAGGTTTCGCCACCCCAAGCGAAGAGCAGGGCAACGACGCCGCTGAGCAGTACGCCCGACGCCATATAGTTGTAGACCGAAAGCATGTAGGACCGCAGCCCCGCATCATACGCGGCATCGCGCGTACCTGCGGCCGTCGCGTACGGCGCGGCGGTCGTCTGGGGGTCAGACCAATTAGCCATCTCAAACTCCTTTGCCCGGCATATCGCGCCGGATGTGACCGAATATCATGGTTTGGTGCCCTGTTTTCAAGGAAAACCGGCATCGCGCCGCCAGCCATAAACGGTTAAAGCGATTGTCATGCACCGCCTGTTCGTTGCGCTGCGCCCCCCGCGGGCGGTCCGCGAGCATCTGCTCGCCCTCATGGGTGGTGTATCCGGCGCGCGCTGGCAGGACGACGAACAGCTCCATCTGACGCTGCGCTTCATCGGCGAGGTGGGGACGCACGCGGCCGAAGATGTCGCGGCCGCGCTGGGTTCGGTTCGCCACGCGCCGATCGAGTTGCGGCTCGACGGTTGCGGCGTGTTCGATGACCGCAGGGGCAAGCCCAATGCGCTCTGGGCCGGGGTTTCGCCACGCGATTCGCTCGCGGTACTTCATCGCAAGGTCGATCAGGCGATCGTGCGTACTGGTCTCGAGCCTGAAGGCCGTGCCTATCTGCCCCACATTACGCTGGCACGCATGCCGGGATCGGCGGGACCGGTCGATCGCTGGCTCGCC
>DATIGZ010000125.1:0-4435 GCA_035481255.1 Sphingomonas sp.
GAGCAGGCCGGGGTCAAGGGCGAAGACGTGTCCGAAGTGATCCTCGGTCAGGTGCTGACGGCGGCACAGGGACAGAACCCGGCGCGTCAGGCGTCGATGGCCGCGGGCGTTCCCAAGGAAGTTCCAGCCTGGGGCCTCAACCAGGTCTGCGGATCGGGTCTGCGCGCAGTCGCGCTCGCGGCGCAGGCGGTCCAGACTGGCGACGCCACCATCGTCGTCGCGGGCGGTCAGGAATCGATGTCGCTCTCGGCGCACGCTCAGTCGTTGCGCGCGGGTGCCAAGATGGGTGACGTCGGCCTCGTCGATACGATGATCAAGGACGGCCTGACCGACGTGTTCAACGGCTATCACATGGGCATCACCGCCGAGAACCTCGCCGAACAATATCAGGTGACCCGCGGCGAGCAGGACGAATTCGCAGTCCGCTCGCAGAACCTTGCCGAAGCCGCGCGCGCCGGCGGCCGGTTCGCGGATGAGATCGCCCCGGTCACGATCAAGGGTCGCAAGGGCGACACGGTCGTCGATCAGGACGAGTATATTCGCGCTGGCGCTACCCTCGACAGCGTCGCGGGCCTTCGTCCGGCGTTCAAGAAGGACGGCACCGTCACCGCGGGCAACGCCTCCGGCCTCAACGACGGCGCCGCCGCGCTGGTGGTGATGAGCCGCGAGGAGGCCGAAAAGCGCGGCGCTCCGATCCTCGCCACGATTCGGAGTTGGGCAACCGCGGGCGTCGACCCTTCGATCATGGGCATCGGCCCCGTTCCGGCATCGAAGAAGGCGCTGGAAAAGGCCGGCTGGACCGTCGCCGATCTCGACCTGATCGAGGCCAATGAAGCCTTCGCCGCGCAGGCGCTGTCGGTCGGCAAGGAACTTGGCTTCGACCCGGACAAGGTCAACGTCAATGGCGGCGCGATCGCCATCGGCCATCCGATCGGCGCGAGCGGTGCGCGCGTGCTCACCACTTTGCTCTACGAGATGCAGCGCCGCGACGCGAAAAAGGGCCTCGCGACTCTCTGCATCGGCGGCGGGATGGGAATCGCCATGTGCGTGGAGCGATGACGCACCGCCGAGCTGCGTAGCAAATGCAAAGCGCATGCCCCTCAAAATGGTCAAAAATGTCGCACCGCACCGCATCATGTGACTTTGTTGCAACAGCGAGACAGTGAAGTGGCCTGTTGGTGACTGTTTGGCTTGCCACAGCAGGAGCAGACGGTTTCAATAGTGACATTCCGGTATTGTGGCCGGGACCATTTTAGGGGCAGCACATGAAACTGAGCCGCTTTTTGACGGCGTCGGCGCTTGCGAGCGCCGCTTTTGCGTTTCCGCACGTAGCGAATGCGCAGGACACGACCGCCGCGGAAGAAACCGCCGAGTCGGGCGCCAACGAAGATAGCGTCGTCATCACCGGATCGCGTATCCGCCGTCCGAACGATACGTCGCCGGTTCCGATCACCGTCGTCAGCGGCGAGGAAATCTTCCAGACCGGCCGCGTGTCGGTGGGCGACGTCCTGAACGACCTGCCCCAGCTTCGCTCGTCGCTCGGTTCGCAGAACTCGACCTCGGGTCTCGGTACCCGCGGCCTCAACCTGCTCGATCTGCGCGGCCTCGGCTTCGCCCGCACGCTGACCCTGATCAACGGCCGCCGCCAGGTGTCGGCCGACATCCTCAACGGCGTGTTCTCCGGCCGCGGCAGCTCGGTCGACATCAACACCCTGCCGACCGACCTGATCGAGCGTGTCGAGATCGTGACCGGCGGTAACTCGTCGATCTACGGTTCGGACGCGATCGCCGGCGTCGTCAACTTCATCCTCAAGGATGACTATGACGGCTTCGCCATCCGCGCGCAGAACGGCGTCAGCACCTATGGCGACGCTGGCAACCAGTATGTCTCGATCGTCGCGGGCAAGAGCTTCGCAGACGGCCGCGGCAACATCTCGATCAACGCCGAGTTCGCGCATCAGGACGATTATTACGCGTCGGGCCGCCCGAACCTGCGTCAGAACGATGCGTTCGTCGTGGTCGACACCGACGGCAACCCCAGCGCCGACGACGTCAAGGATCGCGTCTTCTATCGCGACCTGCGCAGCACGACGATCTCGCTCGGCGGCCAGCTCGGCTTCCGTTACGCCAACAACGCCTCGGCCCCCTGCGGCCGCGACGCGGTCGGCGCGGCGTTCACCTGCTCCTATCTGTTCAACCCCGGCGGCGATCTGACGTCGCAGACCGGCCTGCGCGTCGGCCTGGGCCCGAACGGCAACTTCGTCGGCGGCAACGGCTCGACCAGCCGTGAAGGCCAGCTGGTAGTGCTCTCGCCCGACCTGAAGCGCTACGTCGTCAACGTGCTCGGTCACTTCGAAATCAGCCCGGCGTTCACGCCGTTCTTCGAAGCCAAGTATGTCCGCACCGAAGCGTTCGGTTCGCAGAGCGGCCCGTTCTTCTCGCAGGGCCAGACGATCGGTGACAACACCACGATCGCCGGCTTCACCGACGTGTCCTATGCCGATGCGGCGGGCCGCGTGAACCGTGAGGGCATCCGTCTCGACAACCCGTATCTGTCGGCCGGCGCTCGCACCACGATCACCCAGCAGCTGACCGCGGCGATCAACTCCGGCGTCAACCCGAACACCGGCGCGACGCTCAGCGCGGCGGCTCAGGCCGCGGCTCTGGCGCAGGTTGCCGCTGGCACCTTCCGCTTCTCGCTCCGCCGTAACTGGGTCGATCTCGGCACCCGTGACGAAGAGATCCGTCGTGAGACGTATCGCATCGTCGGCGGTGTCCGCGGCGACTTCAACGACGACTGGCAGTACGAAGTGTCGCTGAACTACGGCGAGCACAAGGAATTCAACGCGATCCAGAACAACATCGCGGCGTACCAGCGCTTCCTGCTCGCGATCGACACCACCCGCAACGCGGCTGGTCAGATCGTCTGCCGTTCGCAGGTCGACGGGGCCTATGGCGGCACCGATCGTGCGGGCAACGCGGCCAACCTCGCCGCCGATATCGCGGCCTGCGTTCCGCTGAACCCGTTCGGCGAAGGCAGCGTCTCGGATGCGGCGAAGCGGTATCTGACCGTTCCGACGACGGCCGAGGGCAAGGCCACTCAGTTCGTCGCCAGCGCGTTCGTCTCGGGCGACCTCAGCCAGCTGTTCGAGCTCCCGGGCGGCCCGATCGGCTTCTCGTTCGGTGGTGAGTACCGCAAGGAAACGCTGTCCTACGCGATGGACGACTACACGTCGGCCGGCTACACCTTCTACAACGCGCTGCCCGACTTCTCGGCGCCCGCGTTCGAGGTGAAGGAAGCCTTCGCCGAAGTCTCGATCCCGCTGATCAAGGACGTGTTCCTGCTTCAGGAACTGACCCTCAACGGTTCGGGCCGCGTCGCCGACTATCAGGGCGGTGCCGGCACGGTCTACGCGTACAGCGGCGACGTGACCTGGCGTCCGGTGCAGGATCTGCTCCTGCGCGCCGCCTACTCGCGGTCGGTTCGCGCTCCGTACATCGGCGCGCTCTACACGCCGCAGGCTGAGAACTTCACGCCGGCTCCGGCCGATCCGTGCTCGGCCCGCAACCTCGGCGCAGGTTCGTCGACTCGTGCAGCCAACTGCGCGGCCGCAGGCCGTCCGGGCGGCACCGGCACCGGTCTCGGCACCTACGACTTCGTCTACACCTCGTCGCTGCGTATCCGCTCGGGCGGTAACCCGGACCTCGAGGCCGAGAAGTCGAAGTCGCTGACCATCGGCGGCGTTCTCACCCCGCGCTTCGTTCCGGGTCTGTCGATCTCGGTCGACTATTACGACATCCAGGTGGATGACGTGATCACCTCGGTCGCGGCGCAGACGATCCTCAACCTCTGCTACGACTCGCCGACGCTGAACAACCCGTTCTGCGGCATGTTCCAGCGTGCAGGCGCTTCGGGTGGTCCGCGCGGTGAAGAAGCCTTCCGCATCCTGGAAGGCTCGCTGCTCGTGTCGAGCGCCAACTTCGCGAAGCTCAAGGTTCGCGGCGTCGATCTGAACGCGGCATACAACCGCCGCTTCAGCTGGGGCTCGCTCGCGGTGAAGGGCGTGTACAACCACGTCATTCAGAACGACAGCTTCACCAACCCGGCGAACCCGAACTTCAAGAACGTATTCACCGGCGAACTGGGCGACCCGCAGAACGCGTTCACGCTCAGCACGGACCTGAAGTTCGGCAAGTTCAGCATCGGCCACACCTGGCGCTGGCTGGACAAGCAGTACCTGAACACCTGGGAAGACTATAACGCGGTGAACGGCCAGCCGGCCCAGAACCTCGACTATGCGGATATCGCCATGTACCCGGCCGTCGGGACGCATGACATCCGCGTCGGTTATGACGTCAACGAGAAGTTCAACTTCTACGGCGGCGTCACCAACGTCGGCAACACCAACCCGCCGTACGGCCTGACCGGCGTCGG
>DATIGZ010000126.1:0-2557 GCA_035481255.1 Sphingomonas sp.
TCCGCCGCAGCGGCGCGCTCGACGTGAAAATGCCCATCATATGCATCGAGATCGCGGTTGAGGCGCTCGAGGAACATGTTCGCATTCGCGCAGTCCGCCGCGTAGCGGGCATCGGCGTTCCACTCGCGCACTTGTTCGGCGATCACCGAGCCATCGTGCACGTTCGCGTAGCGCGCCTCGATCACATCAGCGAGCTTGTCGAGCACGACACTTTGCTGCGGGCAGGCGGCCGCCACAGCGGCGAGGGCGAGAATGGACATGGCGACTCCTTGTACGGCCGCAAAATATATAATAGACTATGTAAATGGCAACTGATCATTCGATGCTGGGAACGTTGCTGCGGCAGCTGCTTGAACGCCTCGATCGGGACGTCGAGAACGCCTATCGCGAGCGCGGCCTCGATTTCCGGCCGCGCTACACGAGCATCGTCAGGTTGCTCATCGAGCGCGAGCCACTGCGCGTTGGCGAAATCGTCGCCCAGACGCGCGTCTCTCAGCCGAGCATCAGCGCGACCCTGGCGGCGATGCAACGCGACGGCCTGATCACGAGTTCGAAGGGGGAGGACGCTCGCGCGCGGGTCATCAAGCTCACGTCAAAGGCACGGGCCATGATCCCGGCACTGCAGGAGCAGTGGCGCATCACGGCAGCGGCGGCCGATAGCCTGAACCGCGATCTTGGCTTTGACCTCGAGCAACTCGCCTCCAGCGCTCTTGGACAGCTGGATCGCGTCAGCTTTCACGATCGGATGGATGGCGCTCAGTCTCCAAGAGGACTGCGCGGAGGAGCGGTGGGTGACTAAAGGTCACCCATTGCCGCACTGCTGGCGACGCGGTCGATAATGCGGAAACCGCGCTTCGCCGACGTCGCCTGATAAAACCACAGGAGTGGAGATGAAGCGTTCAGCACTGACCGTCGCCTTGGTCTCGTCCGTGGCAGTTGTTACATCAACGTTGGCGCACTCGTCAGCTGCTCCGTCGGCCGCCGCACTCAAGGCGCACACCGTGTTCCTCGCGCATGATCTCCTCGAAGGTCGCGACACAGGCTCTCGCGGCTACGACATCGCCGCGCAATATGTCGCCTCACACTTCCTGCAGGCCGATCTTGAGCCTGCTGGAACCGATGAATGGCTTCAGCCCGTACCGCTTCGTCGCCGCAGCCTTGAGGCGATTTCCATCGAGCTCAAGCTCGCAGGTGAGAAGATCGCGCTGACGAACGGCAACACCGTCGCGATCGATGCCAGTCCACATGCGCGCGAGGAGTCGCTCGACCTGCCGCTCATATTCGTCGGTTGGGGAATCACCGCGCCGGAGCTTGGTTTCGACGACTATGCCGGTCTCGACGTGAGGGGGAAAGCCGTGGTGGTGATCGAAGGTGCGCCCGCACGCATGGAGGGTGCGCTTCGCGCGCATTATAGCTGGGTCCAGCAAAAGGAGCGGATGGCCGCTGCAGCGGGCGCCGCGGCGATCGTCACCATCAAGAGTCCAGCCCGAGAACGGTTCTCGCCATGGTCGCTGACGCGTCAGTTCCGACCGCTTCCTGCAGTCCACTGGCGCGCCGGCACCGCCGAGCGTGCCCCTGCGGTACAGGCAACAATTTCGCTCTCTCCTTCCATTGCCTCGCGACTATTCGCATCGGCCGGGCGCGACCTCTCTCGACTCTACGAGGTCGCGGACGATGCTCCGCCGAAAGGATTTGTGCTGGGTGCCCGGATCGCGCTCGAGCGCCGGTCGCGACATGAGGATACGTCCTCGCCCAATGTGATTGGTCGCATCCCTGGCAGCGACCCCAAGCTGCGGCACGAGCACATTGTCGTTCTCGCGCATCTCGACCATGTCGGTATCGGCACGCCCGTCAGTGGCGACAGAATCTATAACGGCGCGATCGACAATGCCGGGGGAGTCGCGGTCCTGCTCGAAGCAGCTCGCCTTCTCAAGGCCGCCAATCCCAAGCGATCGATCTTGTTTGTCGCCACGACCGGCGAGGAGAAGGGCCTGATCGGAGCGGATTATTTCGCGACTTTTCCGACTGTGGAGCGGAGTAGCATCGTGGCAGCGATCAGCGTCGACGGACTGATGGCCTGGCACGACTTCACCGATATCGTCGCGCTTGGTGCCGATAACTCGACGCTCGGGTTCGCATCGGCGATCGCAGCGGCAGCGACCGGCGCCCGGCATGTGCCCGATCCGATCCCCGAACGTGGCAACCTAGCATTGAGCGACCAGTACCCGTTTCTACGCCTTGGTATCCCCGTGCTGTTTCCGAACCCTGGCCCCCGCGACGCAAAGACCGGCCTCGCGGAACACCCAGCATGGACCGCATATGAGCAGAACAGCTACCACAAACCATCGGACGAGGCTTCGCTGCCGATCCGTTGGGACGTCGCCGTGCGATGGGCGCGCTACATTACCTTGACCATCGAGAATGCAGCAAACGGTCCGAGGCCCGCCTGGTACGCCGGCGATCCGCTGGCAAAGGGCTTCGCACCTGCGGCCAAGACGGTGCCGCGAGGGGGTGAGCGCTAAGCTCATCGTACGAAATATAGTCCTGTCTATTCATC